>NZ_JARRAH010000002.1 GCF_030553305.1 Halomarina ordinaria
CGACGACGCCCGGCATGACGACCTTGCCCGTCGCATCGAGCGTCCGGTCGGCGTCCGGGAGGTGCCGTGGATCACCGAGTCCCACGATGGTTCCGTCGTCGATCGCGATCGCACCCTCGAACGACCGCGTGCCGGAGACGATCGTGCCGCCCTCGATAACAGTGTCTACGACCATCGGATGCACTTCTACCGACGCGGAACATAAAAGTGCACCTGGGGGTCGCGCTCACTGGCGGACCACGTCGACGTGGTCCGCCGCCCCGACGTCGACCAGCCCGTTGTTCGTCAGGCGATACGTCGGGATGACCTCGAGGGCGAGGAACGACAGCTCCATCAGTCCGTTGTCGACCAGACCGAGGTCCGTCACGAACGCCTCGACGGTCTCGTACTGCTCGGCCACCACCTCGATGGGCTCGTCGGACATCAGTCCCGCCACCGGGAGCGGGAGCGACGCCATTTCGGCGGTCTCCGGGTCGAAAGCGGCGAGCCCGCCGCCGATGTCACGGAGGTGGTTGGCCACGCGGGCCATGGAGTCGCGGTCCGCACCGGCGACCACGCAGTTGTGTGCGTCGTGGGCGACGGTGGAACCGACGGCTCCGCGGTGCAGGCCGAGACCGTGGACGAATCCCCGTCCGATCCCCCCGTCCCGGCCGTGTCGCTCGATGACGGCCAGCGAGAGGACGTCCTCGTCGACCGGCGGGACCAGCGCGTCCGCTTCGACCGGGACGGTCGCTCGCATGGAGTCGGTCTGCAGCCCACCGACGGCGTCGATGACCCGGACGGGGACCGTCTCGCCGACGTCGTCCGTCGCCGTTATCGCGAGGTCCCTGCCCGACACCGGGTCGAACTGGACGGTGTCCGCCGCCAGGTTCGTCGTCCCGGTGCGGTCCGCCGCCGTGGGGTCCAGTTCGCCGTCGACCATCACGTGGGCGACGTCCCACGCGGTCAGGTCGTCGAGCAACACCAGGTCGGCCGGTGCCCCGGGTTTGAGCCGCCCGAAGGGGAGGTCGTAGCTCTCGGCCGTGTTGAGGGTCGCCATCTGGACGACGTCGACGGGGTCGGCACCCTCGGCGATGGCCGTGCGGACCGCGAAGTCGACGCCGCCGCGGTCGACGAGGTCCGTCACCTCCGTGTCGTCGGTACAGAGGGAGAGCAGACGGGTGTCGACGCCGTCGACGAGCGGCAGGAGGTCGGCGAGGTTCCTGCTCGACGACCCCTCGCGCAGGTAGACCCGGAGGCCGAGTCCCGCCCGCCGTCGCGCTTCGGCGAGCGTGATGCTCTCGTGGTCGGTGTCGAGATACCGAGCCGCTTCGTGGAGGGCCGCCCCGTCGACGCCCGCCAGGTGTCCGTCGACGGTGAGGCCGCGCTCACGGGCGGCCGCTATCTTCGCGTGGACCTCGCTGTCGCCGGCGACCAGCCCCGGGATGTCCATCACCTCGCCGAGTGCGACGACAGGGTCGAGGTCGAGCAGCGTCGCCACGGCCGCCGCGTCCAGCGTCGCCCCGGTGTCCTGGAGCCCGGAGGCCGGGACGCTGGACGGAACGGTGAACCGGGCCTTCAGCGGCGTGTTCGCCGCGTCCTCGACGACGGCGCGAACGCCGGCCTCCCCCAGGACGTTCGCGATCTCGTGTGGGTCGCAGACGACGCTGGTCACGCCACCGGGCAGGACCGCGTTGCCGTACTCCGGGAGCGTCACCATGCTCGACTCGACGTGCATGTGGGCGTCGACGAGGCCGGGCGCGACGTACTCCGCGTCGAGGACGCGGTCGGCCGGACGGTCTGCCAGCGCGACGATCTCGCCGTCGTCGATAGCGACCGTCCCGTCCTCGAGCGTCCCGGTGTGGACGTTCACCAGCGTTCCGCGGACGAGCGTGTCGACCGACTCAGTCATCGCCGTCGACGGTGCCGGCAGCGATGTCGCGTTCACGGCTCACCCGCGGTCGAATGGACGCAGTATCGGCTGACCCGACGCGTACGGTAGTACACCACATGCGAGCGAGTAGTTACCGGAGATAAATAGTCGTTTGGCCCGGGAGCCGCCGACCCGACGCACCGGGTCGAACGGGACCCTCGCGAGGGACCGAGACGTCCTCCTCACGGGTGCCGGCAGCCGCACGGACAGCGTGGACGGCGCCCCGCGGTGGGAGTGTGAGGACAGTGTGGGTTCGGTCGGCGACCCCAGGAAGGACGCGAAGGCGGGTCGGTCGTGCCGGTCGTGTCAACCCATCACGCCACCGGCGGTGACGTAGAAGTAGAGGGCGAACGACACTGCCAGGACCCACTGGAGGGCGTGGACGTCGTCGTGTTCGCCCTGGGCCGCTTTGACGAGGGGGTAACTGATGATGCCCGCGGCGATGCCGTTGGCTATCGAGGCCGTCAGGGGCATCATCACGATGGTGAGCCCCCCGGGGATGAGCCAGTCGGAGCGCTGCCACTCGATGTCCGTGACGCCCTGGAGCATGATGAGACCGACGAGGATGAGCCCGAGATAGGAGGCGTACGTCGGTATCGCCGCCACGACCGGGACAGCGACGAGCGACGCCAGGAAGAGCACGGCGACGACGAGCGCGGTCAACCCGGTGCGGCCACCCTCTTCGACCCCGGTCGAACTCTCGACGTAGGTGGTCACGGTGGTCGTCCCGACGACCGCCCCGAAGGTGGTCGCCACGGCGTCGGCCATCAGCGGTTTCTCCATCTCCGGGAGGTTGCCGTCCTCGTCGAGGAAGTCCCCGAACTGCGAGACGCCGATGAGCGTTCCGGCGGTGTCGAAGAAATCGACGAAGAAGAACGTTATCATCACGATGAGAAACGGTATCGGGTCGATGTTCTCGAAGCCGCCGACGAACGCCCCGAACAGCGGCGTGATGTCGTACTGAACCGGCGGGAGGCGTTCGGGCGTGAGGACGCCGCCGTTCACGACGCCGGCGAGCGTCAGTCCCCACCCGGCGGCCGCAGTCGCGACGATGCCAGCGATGATCGAGCCAGTGACGCCCTTGGCGTAGAGGACGATGGTGAAGGCGAGACCGGCGAGCGCCAGCAGAGCCACCGGGTCCGACGCGACGTTCCCGAGCGAAACCAGCGTCGCCTCGTCCGCGACCGCGACGTTGATCTCGATGAGGCCGAGCAAGAGGAGGAACAGGCCGATGCCGGCCCCGACGGCGAACTTCACGGGTTCCGGGAAGAACTCGATGATGTACCGTCTCGCGCCGACGCTGGACATCGCCATGAAGAGGATGCCCTCGACGAACACCGCCGCGAGCGCCGTCTCCCACGGGATGCCCAGCGAGATCACCACGGTGAACGCGAAGTACGCGTTCAGCCCCATCCCGGGAGCGAGACCGAACGGCCGGTTCGCGTACAGCGCCATCACGATCGAACCGATAGCGGCGGCCAGGATCGTCGCGATGGCGAGCATCTGGAACGTCTGGCCGTCCGAATACCCCGGGATGGAGATCGCCTCCGACAGGATCGCCGGGTTCACCACGATGATGTACGACATGGTGAGGAACGTCGTGATGCCCGCAACGACCTCGGTCTCGACGTCCGTCCCGTGACGCTCGAAGCCGAAGAACGTCGCTACGCGTGACTGCCCCTTGTTATCGCTTGCCATAGACGTTCACTACCCTACTAGACACAAATAAGTTTCCACTGGACCCTCGGTTCTCGCCGGAGCGTTCGGCGTGATGCACCGACGCGGGGTTCGATGGGCAGCGAACGTCCCGGGGTGGCATCGAGGGGGCGTCGGGCGAGCGCTGGTCCATCGCGCCCTTTCCAGCACACCTGGGATGTCGGTCTCGCCCGCGGCCTCGAAGGCCCCGGCGGCGTGGGCGACCGACAGGTGGTCGATGCACGGCGTCGTTCCGCTCTCGAACGCTTCCAGACCCCTCCGAGAGAATCTGCCGCCGCCCCGACCGTCGATGGAAGTCGGCCGGGACTCAGTCGTCGACCGGTTCCGAGAGCGGTGCTGCGGCGTCGGTCCGGTCGAACAGGGGACTCGACTCGCCGGGGACGAACGTGTTCAACGTGAGCGCCACGAGGCCGGTGACGATGACCGGTTCGCCGAAGAACGTCTGCGCGCCGCTCGGCAACCCGGAGAGCGCGTCGGGCACCGTCGTGACCCCGAGGCCGAGGCTGAGCCCCGTGGCGATGATGACCATGTTCCGCCGGTTCATCTCGATGTTCAGGAACAGCAGCCGCATCCCGCTGGCGGCCACCATCCCGACCATGATGAGCACGGCGCCGCCGAAGACGGCGGAGGGGATCGTCGTCACGACCGCGCCGATTTTCGGAACTAACCCGAGGACGATCAGGATTCCGCCCCCGATGCCGACGATGTGACGGCTCATCACGCCCGTGAAGTTGATGATACCGACGTTCTGCGAGAACGACGTCTGCGGGAACGACCCGAAGACCGCCCCGAGGGCGCTGATGAATCCGTCGGCGAAGATCCCGCCGCGGAACTCGTTCTCGGTCGGGTTGCGGCCCTCGGCGGCGGTGATCCCCGACATGTCACCGATCGTCTCCATCCCCGAGACCAGGAACAGGAACGCGAACGTCACGAGCGGAATCAACTCGAGGCTGAACCCGAACCGACCGGGGGTGGGAACCGCGATCCACGCCGCGTCGTAGACGGCGCTGAAGTCGACGACGCCCATCGCGATCGCGGCGATGTAGCCGACGCCGATACCGATGATGATACTCAACATCCGCCAGACCCCACGCAGGAGCAGGTTGAAGAGGACGGTTATCAGCAGGACCAGTCCCGCGAGCCCGAGGTTCTGTACGGAGCCGAAGTTCTCGGCGCCGACGCCGCCCGCGGCGTACTCGATGCCGACCGGGATGAGGTACAGCCCGATGATGATGACGATGAGCCCCGTGACGAGCGGCGGAAAGAACGCCCCGAGCCGTTTGAACTGCCAGCCCAGCAGGAACGGGACGACGGTCGCTGCGACGACGATGGACCCGAACACCACGTCGAGGCCCGAACTCGCGCCGATCGACGACATCGCGCCGACGAACGCGAAACTCGTCCCCATCACGATCGGGAGCTTCGCGCCGACCGGCCCGACGGTGTAGGCCTGGACGACGGTCGCCACGCCCGCGAAGAGGATCACCATCTGCACGAGGAACGTCGTGTCCGCGGTCCCCAACCCCGTGGCCCCCGCGACGATGAACGCGACAGCGGTCGAGGGCACAATCATAACCGATACGTGTTGCACCGCGAGCAGGAGCGACTTCGGTAGCGGCGGTTTCTCCTCCAAGCCGTACGCGAGGTCGATACCGTCACCCATGTTATCAGGCATGATCCGCGAGACAAATGTAGCTACCAATATTTAAATTTTTGCTGGCAGGTACTGTGTGGACCTCTAGCGATAGGACAGTATGTTGTGGACGATTATCCTGTTGAAACCGCAGACTGCTTGGCGGCTGCCGACTGCCGCGTTCGAAGCGGGCGACGCCGTGAGGAATACGTATAAGCGTACGGCTGTGCAACCAGGCGACGTGCCCGACGCTAGCAAACACCCGTGGACTATCACTGCAAGCGATCTTCGAGGGGAGATGCGACGCGACCTGGAGTGCGACGCCGACAGTGTCGTCGTGACGGTCGCGGACGTCGAAGGGACCGCGTACCGCCGTCCCGGTGCGAAGATGCTCGTCCGCGGCGATGGAACGTCGGTCGGCGCGGTCACCGCGGGGTGTCTCGAGGACTCGGTCACGGCGTTGTCGATGGAGGTCCTCGACGCCGGGGGGCCACGACTGGTAACGTTCGACCTGATGGAGGAGGACGAGGACGCCTGGGGACTCGGCCTCGGCTGTAACGGCGTCATCGACGTGTTGCTCGAACCGCTCGACGCCAGTTGGAGAGGGCCGCTCGACGAACTCGACGCCGGTGGGTCGGCGACCGTGCTGACCGTCGTCGACTCGACGGCACCCAACGTCCCCGTCGGTGCACGGGTCTACACGGACGGCAGCAGCCGACCTCGAGAGGTGGCGGAGCGCGATTCCATCCCGGGGAGTGTCGTCGAGTCAGTAGCGTCGGTCGTCTCGGCGAGACACGGCCGGGGCGGGGCGACGACGGTCGAGGTCGGGACGGAACGCGGGACGGTCACGGTCCTCGTCGACGGACTGGTACCCGTCTCGACACTGTTGCTGTCCGGCAGTCAGCCGGACGTCCACCCGGTCGCCCGTGTCGCGTCGGCCGCCGGTTTCGAGGTGGCGGTTCACTCCCCCCGGGGAGCGCGAGGCCCCGAGGACTTCCCGCACGCGGACCGCGTCGAGACGGGTCACCCCTCGACCGTCGGTGCGAGTGTCGAGGTCCCGGAGCATACGTACGCGGTCGTCATGACGCACAACCTCGTCGACGACCGAATCGCCGTCGAGGCACTCCTGACCGAGACGGCCGTCCCGTACGTGGGGGTGATGGGGCCGCGGGACCGGTTCGAACGGCTCCGGGACCGCAGCGACGTCGTCGCAGGTGCCGACCCAGACCGCATCGCGACGCCGGTCGGCCTCGACCTCGGCGGCGGTGAACCAATGGAGATCGCGCTCAGTATCGTGAGCGAGGTGCTGGCGGTCAGCAACGGCCGCGAGGGCGGCCGACTGAGAGACGACGAGGGGCCGATCCACACGCGAGTCGGGAGCGAACGGTCGTGACGACGGGGAGGGACGCCCGGTGAGTGATATCGTGTTCTACGTACTGGCAGACGGCTCGTTCCGGTCTCTTGTGTGCACGAGCCCGTCAGAGCCTCGTTCGAGCAGCGACCGCCGGGGCGGTCACGCTAGCGGACATCTCGGTTATCGTGACTGCCGGTGTCGGTGGGAACCCCCAATTCCTCGACGGGGAGTCGGCGCTACCGGGTCTCGTCGAGCGCGGTCTTGACCTTCTCCGGGGTGATCGGCATGTCGCCGATGCGGACGTCGACGGCGCGGCGGATGGCGTTGCTCAGCGCCGGCGGAACCCCGTTGACGGGGATTTCGGCGACCGACTTCGCGCCGAAGGGCCCGGTCGGTTCGTGTGTCTCGACGATGATGGAGTCCATCGGCGGCTGGTCGGCCGTTGTGGGCATGTCGTAGTCGCGAAAGCCCATCACCTCCGGCCGGCCGTCCGCGTCGAACGTGATACCGTCACCGGTCGCCAGCTCGTAACTCATGTGCATCGCGCCCTCGATCTGCCCCTCCACGAGGTCGGGGTTGAGCGCGGTGCCACAGTCGACGGCGTACACCATGTCGTTGACCTCGAACTCGCCGGTCTCCTCGTTCACGGTCACGTCGACGAACTGTGCGCCGAAGGGTGGCGGCGACTCCTCCGTGCAGTGGCTCGCCTCGCCCATCACGTGGGCCCGAACCTCGTCACCGTAGACGGACTCGTAGCCGATCTCTTCGAGCGAGACCGACGCGCCCGAGGCCTCGGAGACGACTGACTCCGCGCCGATGGTGAACGCCGATTCGGGCTCGTCGAGCAGCCGCGAGGCGAACTCGAACAGCATCCCGCGGGCGTCCTCGGCGGCCTTCTTGACCGCCTGCCCCGTGATGTACGTCGTCGAGGACGCGTACGCACCGTGGTCGAACGGGGAGATGTCGGTATCCGAGGGCTGGACCAGCACGTCCGCCGGGGGCACGCCGAGCACTTCGGCCGCGATCTGGGCCATCACCGTGTCGGCGCCGGGCCCGATGTCGACGGCGCCGGTCTGGAGGATGAAGGACCCGTCCTCGTTCATCTTGATGTGAGCCGCGCCGAGTTCGTCGCCGGGGACGCCACTCCCCTGAACGGTGAGCGCCACGCCACAGGCCCGGTGGAGGTGCGCCTCGTCGGGCTGTTCGAGGTCGTCCCAGCCGATCGCCGCCCGACCCTCGGCGATGCACTCGTCGAGACCGCACGACCGGATGCGCCGGCCGTACTCCCCGTCCTTCAGGACCCCGGAGGCGACCTCGAAGTCGCCCTCCGAGACGACGTTCCGCGCGCGGAGTTCGAGCGGGTCGATTCCGAGGTCGCGGGCGACCTCGTCCATGTGGCCCTCGACGGCGAGGTGGCCCTGCGGGGCGCCGTAACCACGGATGGCACCCGCGATCGGCAGGTTGGTGTGAACGGCCGTCATTCCGAAGCGGATGTTCGGCGTGTGCGTGTAGAGCGGTAGCGGTTTCTTGCCGATGGAGATAGCGACGGTCATCCCGTGGGGACCGTACGCGCCCGAGTTCGTGACGGCCTCCATGTCCAGCGCTCTGAGGTCACCGTCGTCGGTCACGACGCTCCGGAGTGTGATGCGTGCGGGCCGGCGATTGCGGACGGCGTGGAACTGCTCGCGGCGCGTCGTCTCGACCATCACCGGTCGGTCGGCGGCCTCGGAGAGGGCCACCGCGATCGGTTCGATGATCATCCCCTGTTTGGACCCGAACCCGGCGCCGATTCGCGGTTTCGACACCCGGACGTCACGTATCGGCACCTCGAAGAGGTGGGCGAGCTGTCGACGCGTGTGGTAGGGGACCTGCGTGCTGGAGATGAGGTGATAGCGGTTGTCCTCGTCGCGGTGGGCGATGGTCGTGTGGGGTTCGGGAACGCAGTGGGACTGGTAGGGGGTCTCCCACTCGGTTTCGGTCACCGTCAGGTCCGCGCGCTCCGCCGCCTCCGCGAAGGCCGCGTCCACGTCCCCGATCTCCCCGGTCGCCTGTGCCTCGATGTTTCGCTCGTAGTCCGCGCCGGGTTGGACGTTCTCCACGTCGGCTTCGTCGTGAATCTGCGGGGCGTCGGGTGCCATCGCCTCGGTCGTATCGAAGACGGCGTCGTACTCCTCGTAGGTGACGTCGAGCTGGCGCGCAGCCTTGCTCGCGGTGTCCTTGTCCTCGGCGGCGATGGCAGCGATGGGGTCGCCGACGAAGCGCGCCTTCCGGCGGAGGACCCGGAGGTCCCACGGTGAGGGCTCGGGATACGACTGGCCGGCGGAGGTGTAGGGCTTGTCCGGTACTTCGGGGGAATCCGGCGTGAGCACGGCGTAGACGCCCTCCATCGCCTCGGCCCTGCTCGTGTCGATGTCCTCGACGACGCCGTGTGCGATATCCGAGCGGACGATCACCGCCTCGGCGAGGTCCGGGAACTCCCGGGCGTAGTCGGCCGTGTACTTCGCCTCTCCGGTGACGATTTTCCTGGCGTCGTCTTTCTCCTCACGGTGCGAAACCGTCCGCCGCTCGCCCGGTGCCTTCCGGTTGTTCGGGGCCTCGTCCCACTCGACCGGGTTCGCCTCTTCGGCCTCCGACGTGTCGGCGGTCTCCCCCGCTGGAGTCGGGTCGTCGCTCTTGCTCATTCGTCGACCCCTCCCTCGTGGCAGTCACGACGCGGTGACGCGTCGCCGGTGAGCGGGTACCCGCCGTCGGCCGCCACGTCCCCGTCGCCGGCCAACCGGGTCGAGGCGTCCTGCACGGCGTCGATGATCTTCTCGTAGCCCGTGCACCGACAGAGGTTCCCCGAGAGTGCGTCGCGAATCTCGGCCTCGTCCGGGTCCGGGGTCGCTTCCAGCAGCGCCTTCGAGCGCATGATCATGCCCGGGATACAGAAGCCACACTGGAGCGCGGCGTTGTCGACGAACGCCGCCTGCACCGGGCCGAGGTCGTCTTGCGTCCCCAGGTTCTCGATGGTCTCGACGTCGCCCCCGTCGACCTGCCGGATCGGTCGGATACAGGACTTGAACGGTTCGCCGTCGACGAGTACGGTGCAGAACCCGCAGTCGCCGGTGTCACAGCCGCGTTTCGCACCGGTGTACCCGTTGTCCCGGAGGACGTCGAGCAGCGTGTCTGAGCGGGCAGCTTCGAGCGTTACGTCGGTCTCGTTCAGCGTGAGGTCGATTTCCATGGCTAGTGTGGTCGGTTGATGCTCGCGAGGGCGGTGTTCACCTGCCGGACGGGGTCGCGTGTGACCGGGGCCTCACGACTCGGGGACCGAAGGAGACGGGCAGACCGTACGACGTTCCTGACCCCGGGCATGCTAGGTTCCTACACAGTACACGGTGGTCGTCGGTCATGTAAAACTTCCCCCGGTCGCCTCACTCTCGAGAGAGTCTCCCGAACGAGTCGTCGAACCCCGGTCTCCGACCACGTCGTACGCGTGTTCGTCCCTCCGGTCGCGCTCGACGGCGAGTCTGCTGGCGGTTCGCCGCTGTCTCGCTGGCTTCAGGAGCTTCGTCGTGATGTGAGACCCGACTGCTCCGTCCGACCCCCGAAACGGCGGACGAGACACTGAGCTATCCAGACAACTGCACCGAGGGGGTTCGTCCGTAACCGGCACGGTTTCAGGATTCACTCGATGAAAGTGTTCGTATTTTTCAAACGCGACTACCCACGATTCGACCCGGTTCGCAGGGCTGTTCGGGAGTGAGATAACAACTCTACAAGTGTTACCTGAAACGGGCCGTCTACGAGACCTACTGTGTTCACGGGGCTCGACGGCGTCGAGGTCGTGTAGTCCACACTCGGTGGTTCGTTCCGACTCGTCGACAGGTCTATCTGGCCACCGGGGTACGGTCCCGAGCGCCACGATTCTGGCCGGGAGCGACACGACACTCAGCATCCGTCTCTCGACAGGGAGGGAGCCACTCCGACTGTTTTCATTTTACAAACGGGGGTATGCTGCCTGCCGAGCAGGCGAGGAGAGGGAGCGTCAGGGCGGGCGGACGGCCCGACGAGTCACTCGATACCCGCCCGCTCGACGACGGCCTCGGCCGCGGAGGAGGCGTCGGTGAGGAGGCCGTCACGCGAATCGTCGAGCGTCAGGACCTCCCGGTCGTGCATCACGAGGTCGCCGGCGCAGAGGACGGTCTCGACCTCGAAGCCCTGGGCGCCGTAGACCAGTCCGAACACGGGGTCGGGACACGGGGTGAGGTGGGGGTAGTCGAGGTCGACGACGGCCAGGTCGGCCTGCTTTCCGGGTTCGATAGAGCCGAGGTCGTCGCCCCGCCGGATAGCGTGTGCCCCGTCTATCGTAATCATGTCGAACGCTCGCTGTGCGGGGACGACCCCCGGGTCGCGGTGGTAGCCCTTGTGCCCGGCAGCGGCGGCACGGGCGTCCGAGAGCGGGTTGACCGTGTCGTTCAGGTTGGCGTTGTCCGTCCCGAGGGCGACGGTGACGCCGCCGTCCAGCATGGCGACGACCGGCGCGTAGCCGGTCGCGAGGCGCATGTTGGCCATGTAGTTGTGGGCGACCCGGGTGTCCGTCTTCGCCAGCAGGCGCACGTCGGCCGCGTCGACCTGGACGCAGTGACCGAGCAACGCCCGGTCGCCGAGGTAGCCGATGTTCCGCAGGTACCCGATACTGGAGAGGGCGACGCCCTGGTCCTCGACTTCGGCCTCGGCGACGTGGGTCGTCGTCATCACGTCGTACTCCTCGGCGAGTCGATAGGCCCCCTGGAGACCGCGCGTGGTGGACGTCGCGAGCACGATGGGCGCGGGCCAGACCGACTGGCGACCGTCCGCGCTCCCGTGATAGGTCTCGATGAGCGCCTCCACCTCCGCCAGCGCCGTCTCGGTGTCGACCGTGAAGTGGTCCGGTGTGGGGTGCTCGACCCCGGGGTCCCGAGCCTCGATATCGGCCAGCAGCGTGCGAAACGCCTCGTCGGACGGATCGTCGGCGAACCCCGCGCCGTAGACGCTGCGGATGCCGGCCCGCTCGTACGCGTCGAGTTTGGCCTCGATGGTGTCCCACCCGTCCCAGACGACCTCCGTGTCGTTCTCGACGAACGTCGTTACCCCCGACTGTATCGCCTCCACGCAGTACAGTTCGGCGGCGATGCCGTGTTCCTCGGCGGTCATCGCCAGCGTACCGGGGCGCTTGACGTTGTACAGCCAGTCGTAGAGGCCGCGGTCGGCGGCGAACGCTCCGCGAAGGAGGATGTCCGAGACGTGCGTGTGAGCGTTGATGAGGCCTGGAATCACCGCACCACCGTCCGCGTCGATGACCCGGTCGGCGTCGTAGTCGGCCTCGAGGTCCGCCGTCGGTCCGACCGCCTCGATACGGTCACCGGTGACGGCGACCGCACCGTCCTCGACGACTGCCCGTTGGGGGTTCTGCGTGACGACGCGGCCGTGGATGAGCAGCAGGTCCGTCATCGTCCGCTCGCGTCCGCGTTCCCTCGCTCGGTCGGCCGTCGTTCGTCGATACTCGGGGCCGGAGGCGCGCTCGTGACTGCATCGACTGCGTCTCGCTCGGAGGCGAGGGTACCCCTCGCGACGTGAGACGACGCTCGCACTGCAGTGTGCATGGGCCGACGTTTTCACGCTCCAGTATAAACGTTCGTACGCCCGGGGGACCGTCCACGCGACGTTCGCCGAGTCTCGACCGGTCACCACGCCTCCGTGGCGTCCCGGTGAGGGACGCCGTGGAACGAGGAGTTTCCGCGCTGCGGATGGGCCGGTCGACGCTCACCGTGCATCGCCGGAGCCGGGAAGCACCTGATTCGCCGCCTCAAAATTGGACAGAGGCCAAAGTGAAAGTTACTATGGGTACTCACACATACGACGGAGATAAGAGTGCTTCTCGATAGTTATTGGGGAAATATTCCTTTATATAGAGACTAATATCTCAAAAATCAGTTAAATAAGTCGATAGTAGTCGAAACAGATAACTGCTGGAAGGGAACCGAGTTGATAAACGTAGGTCTATTTCGTTGTATCGCCGGTATAGTGCGGTTTCGTCGTCGGTCCGTGCTCCCGACGTGACAGCATCACGCTCAGAGAACTACGAACGACGTCGACTCGGAGGCGGTAGACGGTCACGCCGTGGCGCCATCGCCGGTCGGCCGGCGGTAATCCTTTTGCGAACAGTCGGTGAGGATGGTGTATGAGCCACGACCACGGGGACATGTGCTGGCGAACGGCCGCGATCGAAACCGTCCAGCAGGTACGGGCGGCCGTTCTCTCGGAGACCGAGACGGAGGCCGTCGGTCTCGACGACGTCTCGGGCCGCGTCCTCGCCGAGTCCATCACCGCGTCGCGGACACTTCCCGAGTACGACCGTGCGACGATGGACGGCTACGCCTTCGACGCCACCGACGAGTACCCACTGACCGTCGTCGAGGGCGAGGTGTATCCCGAGGACGACCCGCCGTCGATCGACGAGGGCGAGGCGGTCGAGATCGCGACGGGGGCGAGTCTGCCACCCGAGGCGAACGCCGTCCTCAAGCGAGAGGAGTCGACGGTGGACGGCGACCAGTTGACGGGGACGACGCTCGAGGTCGGGACCTACACCTACGAGCGAGGGAGCAACGTCGAACGGGGCGAGGTGCTGTTCGAGCGCGGCGAGCGTCTCTCGCCGAAGGACGCCGTCTTCCTCGGCGACCTCGGATACGACTCGGTCGACGTCAGAGCCCGGCTGTCGGTCGGGGTTCTCGCGACCGGCACCGAGATTCACGAGGGGCGGCAGTCCGACCTCGACTCGAACATGCTGGTCGGTCTCGTGCGCTCGTGGGGACACGAGGCGACGTACGAGGGGACGGTTCCCGACGAGTACGACCGCGTCCGCGAGGCTATCGCCGACCTCGAAACAGAGTACGACGTCCTCCTGACGACCGGCGGGACGAGTGTCGGTCACAAGGACCACGTCGTCCGTGCGCTCTCGGAGCTGGGCGAGGTCCGGTTTCACCGCGTCCGCGTCCGCCCCGGGAAACCGCTCGCCCTCGCGGAGTTGCCGGAGGCCGTCGCGTTCGCCGTCCCCGGGAAACCGCTCGGTGCGCATACGATCGCGACGCTCGTCGTCCGGCCCTTCTTCACCGGCGAGTCGACGCTCCCGAGTCTCGAGGCGACCTGTGCGCGAGACGTCGAACTCGGACCCGAGGGGTTCGAATACGCCGTCCCCGTCACCCTCGACGACGGCGAGGCATTGCCGCTCGGACACGCTGACTCCGCGCTCCGGGTGTACGACGAGACGTTCGACCCCAGCGTCCTCTCGTCGAGTACGCGCGCCACGCGGGCAGACGGGTTCGTGCTGACTCGGTCGGCGCTCGACGGTGGCGAGGCCGTCGACGTCGTCCCCTACCCCGTCGTCGAGTGAGACGAACGACTCCCCGTTCACCTCGTGAGTTCGGCCGGCTTCCCCATCGATTGCCGGTCCAGCACATGGACACGACGCACTCGGCGCGAGACCCACGCACCACGTGTCACCGCTGAGGAGCCGTCGCGAGGTCGAGCACCGCTCTGTCCCGAAGGAGGAGGAGTCGAGTCAGCGGGCGTCCAGCGCCGCTCCCGGTGACTCGACGTACTCGGCCAGACGGTCCAGGAACGCCCCGGAGTCGGCACCGTCCAGTACGCGGTGGTCGATCGTCAGGCTGAACGTGATTACGCTCTCGAAGTCCACCTCGCCGTCGCGTTCGACGGGCGCGTACTTCCGGCGCCCGATAGCGAGGATGGCGACCTCCGGCGGGTTGATGATCGAGTACGAGACGTCCATGTCGAAGACGCCGACGTTCGTGACGGTGAACGTCCCGCCCCGGAGGTCGGCGGGGTCGAAGTCGTCGTCGAGCACGCGCTGGACCACCGACCGCCTCGCCTCCGACAACTCCGGGAGCGAGCGTCGCGGGACCTCGCGGATGACGGGGACGACGAGACCACGGGGCCCGTCGACGGCGTACCCGACGTTGACCTCGTCGATGAGCTCGTGCGTGTCGTCCTCGAAGTGAGCGTTGAACGCCGGGAGGTCCTCCAAGACTCGCCCGACGAAGTGCAACAACAGGTCGTTCAGCGAGAGGGCGACGTCGTACTCCTCGTCGAGCCGAGCACGGACGCGTTCGAGTCGTTCGATGCTCACCTCCCGGGTCCCCATCACGTGGGGTTTCTCCCGCGCACTCCGGCTCAGTCGGTCGGCGATCGTCTTTCGGATGCCGGAGAGTTCGCGTGACTCGGTGACGGTCAGGTCGCCAGTGGTCGCGGGCGCCTGACCCCTCGTCTCGGCCTCTCGCGTCTCGAGGTACGCCTCGATATCGTCCTCCGTGATCGCTCCCTGTGGGCCGGTCCCTTCGATAGTAGTCAGATCGACGTCGACCTCCTGCAGACGACGTTGCGCGCGCGGCGTCGTCTTGACGTCGGCGCGTTCCGTGTCCGGCGGTTCGTCGTCGCTCACGGGCGTGACCGCCGATTTCACCGCGTCCGAGGCCGTCGACTCCGCGCTCGCGCCCTCCCTCTCGAGGTCCTCCAGCGAGGGGACGGCTTCGCCGTCGGCGCCGACGACGGCCAGCGGCCGCCCGACTTCGATGGCGACCTCGTCACCCTCCTCGACGTACGTCGTCAACAGGACGCCCTCGGACGGCGATTCGATCTCGGCGCTGGCCTTCTCCGATTCGAGGACCGCGACGACCTGCCCCGCCGAGACGGGGGCACCGACGTCGACTTCCCACGAGACGAGTTCGCCGGCGTCACTCAACCCGAGTTTGGGTATCCTGACAACGTCTACCATTGTCACCTACGCGTAGCCCGGTCTAATGAAGCCTCCGTCCAGTCGAAGCGCCCTCACGCCGAACCGTCCATCGGGTGGTCGGTCGCGTCCGTACCGACCGAGCGCGCGAACGAGTCGGGACACGCCTCCGCACTCTCGCCGCCGGTCACTCCTCGAAGAGCCCCATCTCGTCGAGCGTGTCCCAGTAACTGTGGAGGCCGCGGATGTGTTGTCCGCCGTCGACGCAGATCGTCTCGCCCGTCACCCACCGCGCGTAGTCCGAACAGAGGAACGTGACCACCCTGGCGATGTCGTCCGGCTCGCCGATGCGACCCAGCGGCGTCCGGTCGACGAACGCCTCGCCCATCTCCCCTTCCAGGAGGCCGTTCCCTTCCGTGAGTGGGGTCCGAGTCGAGCCGGGCGCGACGGCGTTGACCCGGACACCGTACCGACCGGCTTCCGCGGCGACGACCTCGGTGAACTGACTGACGCCAGCCTTCGCCGCCGAGTAGTGCGGGAGCCCGTCGGTCGCCGCGATGGCGTTGAGCGAACTGACGTTGACGACCGCGCCGTCGTGCCCCGCCTCCAGGACGTGATTGAGCACGGCCTTCGTACAGAGGAACGGTCCGGTGAGACAGACGTCGACCGTCCGTCGCCACTCCGACTCCGACATCTCCCACGTCCGGGCGAGTTCCGCAGCGCCGGCGTTGTTCACGAGGATGCCGACGTCGCCGAACCGGTCGACGGTGTGCTCGACCATCGCCTCGACGCTCTCTGAGTCAGTGACGTCGCACGGAACCGCGACGGCGTCACCCTCGTACGCCTCCGTCAGTTCCGCACTCGTCTCGGTCGCCGTCGCCTCGTCGATGTCCGCGAGCGCGACGGACGCCCCCCGGTCCATGAGCGATTCGGCGATACCGCGGCCGATTCCCTGCGCTCCACCGGTGACGATGGCGTGGTTGCTAACGAGGTCCATGGTCGTGGTTGCTGAACGACCGGCAAAAGTATTTCGCGGGGGCCGGTGAACCGCGAAGAGGACGGTCTGTGCACTGGTCACCGGGAGTATCGGCTATCGACCGCGGTCTGAGATAGTTTTATGACGAGCCCCAAATGAGGACTGTGCGTGATAGATAATGGCAATCGATGAGGAGACCTCGAGGGGGTTCCTCCGGGAGATGCTCCGAATCCGGGCGTTCGAGGACGAGATCAAGACCCGGTTCCAGGAGGGCGAGATTCCGGGGTTCGTCCACCTCGATTACGGCCACGAGGGGACGCACGTCGGGATGAGTCAGGCGATGCGAGACGACGACTGGTTGGCGGTCGGCGGGGCACGGCTCGTCGGCCAGTACGTCGCGAAGGGCGTACCGTTGGGAGAGGTCATGGCCGAGCTGTACGGCAAGCGCGGCGGGTCGAACAAGGGGTACGGCGGGCAGATGCACGTCTCGGACGTCGACCGGAAGCTGTACGGCCACGCCGCGACGATCGGCTCCGGCCAGAACCCGGCGGTGGGGCTGGCGTTCGCCGAGGAAATGAAGGGGACGGACAACGTCGCGGTCACGACCATCGGCGACGGCGGGACCAGCAGGGGCTCGTTCCACACGGCGCTGGTGTTCGCATCCTACTGGGACCTCCCCGTGGTGTTCGTCATCGAGAACAACCAGTGGGCGATCTCGACCCCGTCATCGGCCCTGTCGCCCGACAACCTCTCCGACTACGGGATACCGCACAAGATGCCCAACGAGAGTATCGACGGGAGCGACGTCGAGCGGGTCTACGAGACGGTTTCCGAGGCCATCGAGCGTGCGCGTAACGGCGAGGGACCGTCGGTCGTCGAGAGCCGCGTCGCACGGCTCGGCCCCCACTTCGAGGGCGACAAGCAGACGTATCGCGACGAGACCGAGTTCGAGGAGGAGCGAGCACTGAAAGACCCGGTCGAGAACTACCGAGAACGACTCCTCGCCGATGGGGTCGTCACCGAAGAGGAACTCGACGACATGCTCGAAGCCATCCACGAAGAGGTCCAGGAAGCCGTCGAGTTCGCCCGAGACAGCCCCGACCCGGACCCCGAAACCGCCTACGAGAACGTCTATCGAACTCCGCTGTACGGTCAGGGGGAGGGATCATGACGAGAGAGATCACGTACATCGAGGCGATCGCAGAGGCCCTCGGCGAGGAACTCGAGCGAGACGACGACGTCGTCCTCTTCGGCGAGGACGTCGAGGAGTTCGGCGGGAACTTCGGCGAGACCGCGGGCCTCCACGAACGGTTCGGGAGCGACCGCGTCAGGAACACGCCGCTGTCGGAGATCGGCATCGCGGGGATGGCGCTCGGGGCGGCCGTCGGCGGGATTCGGCCGGTCGCCGAACTCCAGTTCGCCGACTTCGCCGCCACCGCCGGTGACGAGGTCTTCAACCAGATCCCGAAACAGCCCTACGTGAGCGGGGGCAGACTCTCGGCTCCGCTCACCATCTTCGCGCCGTCGGGGGCGGGTATCGGCGCCGGCGCCCAGCACTCCCAGTCCGTCCACTCGTGGATCGGGAACGTCCCCGGCTGGGTGGTCGTCACGGCGACGACGCCGTACGACGCCAAGGGGTTGCTCAAAAGTTCGATCCGCGACGACAACCCCGTGTTCTTCCTCCCACACAAGATGCTGAGCGAGACGAAGGGGGAGGTCCCCGACGAGGAGTACACCCTCCCCCTCGGTGAGTCGGCCGTCGAACGGGAGGGCGAGGACGTGACGGTCGTGGCGACGCAGGTGATGTTCCACCGCGCGAAGGAGGCGGCGGCCGACCTCGACCTGGACGTGGAACTCGTCAACCCCCGAACGTTCGCCCCGCTCGACACCGACACCATCGCCGAGAGCGTCGAGAAGACCGGTCACCTCGTGGTCGTCGACGAGACCGTCGAACGCTACGGGACACAGGGGTACATCGCCAACGAAATCGTCGAGAACAACTTCTTCAGCCTCGACGGGCCGCCGAAGACCATCGGCGTGAAGGACGTCCCGATCCCGGTGAGCCCCGTGCTGGAACAGGAGGTCCTGCCGAGCGTGGAGCGTATCAAGGCGGGAATCGAATCCGTCTTCTGACGCGCCGCTCTCGCTTCAAACCTCTCGCACCCAGGGTGGCCCCATTGTACGGACAGACGAGCATATCGAACGACATCCGTGGGTCTTGAAGTAATCCGACATCACCAGCCCGCCGTACGACCAGCCGACGAGCGTCGGCTGGTCGAGCTGCAACTCGTCGATGACCGCCCGAACGTCGTCGCCCCAGAGTGCGGGGTCGTCGTAGGCCTCGGTGGGCCTCTCCGAGTCACCGTGTCCTCGGAGGTCCATGGCCACCAATCGGAAGTCGTCGTCGAGGTCCGATTGCAGCTGGCGGTCCCACGCCAGTCGACTCTGGGTACATCCATGGACGAACAGGACGGCTGGTCCGTCGTCATCGCCGGTCTCGTCCACGTGAATCGTCGTCCTACCGCCGCCTGTTACGTCGTGCGACGCCATACCACATCTCCGTGGCAACCGGTCTGGATAACTGTTACTCAGCGAATGCGGAGTACACGTCGTCCCAATCACGTCACAAGAGAAGGTCCAGTGCGCCCTCTCTCACATCCCGTCTCGTCCGTCCGTCTCCGTTCTAGCTGGTACAACGACGGACCCGTGCAGGTGGTCCAGCGACGCGACGTCGGACAGCAGCGCCGCTAGAGCCACGGTGGAGGGCGATTCGTGGACCGACCTGATGGCGGTTCGTGATTCGTCCACCGCTTATCTCGGTATCGGGCCGAGGATATCGAGCCGGTACTTCGAGCCGAGCGTGGCCAACGCTTCGCCGTCGATTTCTCCTGGGGGTGGGGTCTCCATGGCTCCGGCCGGCTCGCCAGCCTCCACGAAGAACGCCTCGAACCCCCCCGGTGTGAGTCCAATCACCATCCGGCAGTCGTGGGCACTGACGACGTGGAACCCGTGTGGAATATCCCGTGGCAGGAATACGGTATCGTTCGGTCCGGCGCGTACTACCTCCTCCCCGGTGTCGCCGTGGTAACACTCGATTTCACCGTCGACCACGTAGAAGAACTCGTCTTCGGCGTGGTGGACGTGATACGGGGTCTCGAACCCCGGTGCAGCGATGTGTTCGACCAGAGCGGAGACCCCGCCGGTGGCCGCCGAATCCGCTTTGACGACTACCAACGCCCCGGCGGACCAGAGCGCCTGTCCCTCTTCACTCGCGGTCACGAACGGCTCGGGTGTCACGTGATCTGTCGTGGATGCCATGATCTACCGCAGACCTGAACGATAGATGATGGTATATCGTTGTCGTGATACGTGATAGCTCGGACATCTCCGTGACCACCGGGGGTGTTGTCTCCTCGGAGTCGGTACACCGGTCGTCAGTGTGAGAACGGAATCGTCACGGAGTGCTCCCCGGTCGATTCACGCCAGTTCCTTCACGACCGTCGCAGGGGCCCCTCGGACGAGCACCCTTTCTGGGGCGTCTTCGTGACTCAACGGTCGGCCGTGTGAGGAATGACGCCACATCGAGACGCGGCGAAGACCGGCAACGAGGGGGCGAGTGTGAACCGGGGGGAGCTCACCGACTCGATCTCCCAGCCGTCCGGCGCGGTCCTCGTAGGCGGGACCGATGCCGTTGCCGGTCGTGCCGACGGCGGTTGTGTCCGCGGCCCGTGACGCCTCTCCAGCGGCAGTCTAGTACCAGAGGGAACGGGAAGACGACGTGTGCGGCACTCGATACCCCGACGTCGGGGTCGTATCCACGCTCGCGAAGGCGATCGAGTTCATCGAACAGCGTGTCGGAATCGACCACGCACCCGTTGCCGAGGACGCCAGTCGCCCCAGGGCAACACCGCTGGGGAGTGATCGGAGTTCGAACTCGTCGTCGGCAACGGTGACGGTGGGGCCAACGCCGGCCCCACCCTGGTCCCGGACGACGACGTCGGCAGCGTCGCCGAACAGGTCGACGTCACTGCCCTCGCCTTCGTCGCCGGATTGCGAACCGACGACCGTCGCGCTCACGAACAGCACACCCGTCCGTCTCGTAAAAGCCGGTCCGTGAAGCGCGCTTCACAGACCGGTATTGCTGGTCGCTGTGGTAGAACGGGTTCACTGGAGGCCAGAACGTGATTTCGAGCCCTACCTCCGCCGTCTCGACGGTGAATATCCCGACCGAGAGTCGTCCTCAGCGGAGGGACACAGAGCGGTATCTCGGCCGTGTCGAACCCCGTACTCAGTGAGCGTCTGACGAAGCCGTGCGGCATACAGAGCGCGCCTCTCGTTCGACTCAGGTCTCCTCTCGGATGTGCGACGAGGTCACACGGTTGAGTAGTGTATATAGAGCAATGGAACGAACCGCCATCGGGAGGGGTGTCCGAAGTGATCGTATACATCGACCGATCGACAGTCCGTGACGGGAAACTGGCCGAGCTCGAGCCGGCGATGGCTGATCTGGTGGCCTTCGTGGATGCCAACGAACCCGACATCCTGTCGTACAACGTCTACTTCAGTGACGACGGCACCCGGATGACCGTCGTCCACACGCACGCGAATGCAGCGTCACTCGCGTATCACATGGAGGTTGCAGGCCCCGAGTTCCCCCCGATCGGCGAGTTCATCGAACTCGAGGCCATCGACGTGTACGGGCGACCGGGTGAGGAACTCGTCCGCAAGCTCGAAGAGAAGGTATCGACGCTGGGACACGGTCGCGTGGTGATACACGACCACCATGCCGGGACGAATCGGGGGGCTGTCGACTGATCCGCATGCCGAACTCGGTCCCCGTATTCAGCAGGGCGGTTTGTCACCCTCTACGGGGCTGAGAGCCCTCATCGACGAATCAGCCGTTCCGTGGGGTGGGAGTGTGTCGACGCCGGCCCCGTAATACCCGGACTACGCCGTCAGCACGTCTGCCAGCGCATCGGTGTCGGGGACGGTGATGTCGGGGCGATGGATCCAGCCACCGTACGGGTTCTCGTGTCTGTTGAGGAACGCCCCACGCATACCGATCGCCTTCGCACCGACGAGGTCGAACGTGTGGGCGGTCACGAAGAGGACCTCGTGCGGTGCGACGTCGAAGCGTTCACAGCACAGGTCGTAGGACGCCCGATGCGGTTTGTACGCGCCGGCGTCGGCGACGGAGACGATACCGTCGAGGTCCGTCTCGAAGTTCGGACGGACCGCTTCGAGCATGTCCGGATCACCGTTCGAGAGACCCACGAGTTCGTATTCGTCGCTCAAGCGATCGAGGGCAGCGTCGACGTCCGGGTACGGTTCGAGGGTCTTCCACTGGCGGATGACCCAGCGGACGTCCTCGTCCGGCACGTCGAGACCGAGTTGCGCTAACCGGTAGCTGAGTGCCCGGCGACTGACCTCCTTGAACGGCGTGTGCGGGCCGGGAATCAGCGAATCGATCATCGAATCGCGGAAGTGCATCGCCAGGTATCGTCGCAGCAGAACCTCCGGGTCGTAATCGCTGCCGTGTTCGCTGAGCAGTTCGCCGAGGGCCGGCACGAGCACCGCCTCGCGGTCGAGGAGCGTGTCCCACAGGTCGAACGCGAGCACCTCGGTTTCCTCTCGGATGGTCTCCGCAGCAACTGTTGACATTTCCACTTCTACGGAGGTACGGCGACATAATAAGTATTTTCTTGCGGATTTTCTATGGAATTATCCTTCGATGCCGGATTTCATCGTGGAGGTTCCGGGGAGATTCGACGATGAAAAATCAACCACGGACGGCGCGGCTCAGCGGCGTATTCCCCGTCTCTACACGGGAGGTGCGAAGCGAGGGTCGCTTCGTCGACCCCTTCCATTCGGCTGTGGCGAACGGGGAATCGCTCGAACCGCGTTGGCGGGATCCGCTCGGCAGAGCGGCCACGACCGATCACGTGAACGTGAGGTTGAGCGTGATATCCTCGATGGCGCCGCGGAGCGTCTCGCGGTAGAGAGCTTTGATTTCGCCGTCGGTCGAGAGCCGATGTGTCGGCCCGGAGATACTGATCGCCCCGATCACCCGCTCGTCCGCCGAACGGACCGGTGCGCCGATCGCGGTGAGTCCCTCGACGGTTTCGCCCTCGTTCGTCGAGTATCCTCGTTCCCTGATCGCTTCGAGTTCCGCGTGAAGTGTTTCCTCGTCCGTAATCGTCCGCTCTGTCTGGGCTGGCAATCCCCACCGGGCGACGATGTCGGAGACGCGTTCGGAGGGGAGATGTGCCAGAATAGCCTTTCCAGACGCACAGATGTGCAGGTATCGGGGGTTACCGAGCGTCGTATTGTTCGGCGTGCCGTGTCGCCCTTTGGCCGTGGTCACGTAGATTCCCCGCCCGTGTTCTTCGATCATGAACTGCACGCGCTCGTCGGTCTCCTCGGCCAACCGCTCGACGTTCGTTTCGATCACGTCGAGCCCCGTCACTCTCGCCCGCGCGTACTGTGAGAAGTACAGAAACCGGTTCGAGATGTCGTACTCCCCGTCGATGGTACGGACGTAACCGAGTCGATGAAGCGTCGCCAGGTGAGCATGGACCGTGCTGGGCGCGTATCCGAGTTCCGTCGCGAGTTCGTTCACCCCTGCTCCGTCGCGCTCGACGAGCGCCCCGAGGATTCGGAACGACCTCTCGACGGAGCTAATCGTCTTCGTATCTCCCGGCTGCATACTGGTCTCCAGCCACTGCGGTCAGATAAGTCCCAACCTCGCTCACGACACCGCGTTCCTGTCCGCAGCCCACGGCGTTCCTCTCGATAACTCCTCCTGAACCCACATCACCGTCCAGACGCCGGAGGAGAGAGCGCTCTGCTCATTTCGACGCCCCGGATGGGTGGCACTCCGCGCACAGCACCCCCGCTTTACCCGGTCCCAGGTGACAGGCCGATGGAATCCCCGATTCGACTGTCTCTCCGGTCGAGTGTCTGTCCACCGACGGTCCCCGACTCCGTTCCTGCGGCCGGGGCCCTCATCAGCGGTACGCTCACCGTGGTTCCGGGGACCGTTCATTTCGTCACGAAGCGGCCACTGGACTTCGGCGGCACGAGACCGACCGGTCGGGACTCGGTGCGTCCGGTTGCTCTGCTTTGACCACCGCTCTGACCGCTGCGAGCAGTTGGATATCGAGTCGGTCCCAGACCAGTCAACGCTGTGACGCAGTGGCACACGCGCGTCACCGACGAGCTTCGCGAGACTGTCGAGCGTGTGGCTCGAACGATTCGCACCAGAGCACGGAACGCCGACGTCGCTGTCCCGCGCGAATCGGAACGGAGCGTCCAGTCGCGGGGCGATGACGCGGACGAAACGAATCCGGGGCACCGAGCCATTCTCGACGATACTCAGACGACCACGGAACACGTCAGTCGAGTCGCCGTCCCCGCACGTTCGTCAGAGCGCGGAGACGACTCGAGAAATCGATAGTAGTTACGTACTGCCAGTGGGGAACCCGGCGATGGTTGCGAGACAGGTTGATGTACTTCGAGGACATGGCCAGAATCAGTGGCGTTCTCAAGCGATTACTGGCGTGAGCACTCGGTCGAATTCTCCGCCGGCGAGTTCACAGGGGCGATAGGGGATTCGGTTACGGTGTTTCCGGTGGTCGTCGCCATCGCTGCCCTCACGGACCTCTCGCTGAGCCATCTCCTCCTCTGGTTCGCCGTCTTCCAGGTCGTCTGGGGGCTCTACTACGGCCTGCCGGTCTCGGTCGAGCCGATGAAGGCACTCGCCGCGCTCGTGATCGCAGGCGCCCTCACGGCGAGCGAACTCGCACTCGCAGGGCTCCTCGCCGGCGTCGTTCTCCTCGTGGTGGGATGGACGGGGACGCTCGGTCGAATCGAGCAGTACGTGGGCCAGCCGGTGATTCGAGGCGTTCAACTCGGCGTCGGGCTCATTCTCCTCGAGACGGGTATCCAACTGAGCCTCGACGGGGTGACGCTCGCACTCCTCTCGGCCGGCGTCGCAGCGGTGGTGACCGTCGCGGGCTACCAGCAGGCGAGTGCGCTCGTCGTCCTGTGTGTCGGTGCCGTCTTCACGATTACACAGGTTGGCGTCCCCTCTCCACAGCTTCCCGCGGTCACGGCCGGCCTTCCGCGTCTATCGTCGGTCTCTGTGGCGACGCTCGAAGGAACGGTCGCGCAACTCGCGATGACGGTCGGAAACGCCGCCGTCGCCACCTCGTTACTCCTCTCGGACTACTACGACGCGGACGTGTCTGCCGACGAACTCTCGACGAGTATGGGCGCGATGAACCTGTTCGCGATTCCGCTCGGCGCGATGCCGATGTGCCACGGGAGTGGGGGTGTCGCGGGGAAGTACGCCTTCGGTGCCCGAACCGCCGGGTCGAACGTGATTCTCGGCGTGATCTACGCGGGGGCCGCGGTACTGGCGGTCGGCATCGTGGCCGCGTTCCCCCTGCCGATGCTCGGTGTCGTCCTCGGTCTCATCGCTATCGAACTCGGACGAGCGGGGCTCGATACGGACCACCTGCCACTCACGCTCGGAATCGGATTGCTCGGCGTGGTGACGAACATCGGTCTCGCGTTCGTACTCGGCGCCCTCGGATTTCTCCTCCTCGAGCGTTCGTCGTAGTCACGTCTCGTGTCACGTTCTCTGAACGAGGTGCATACGGTGTATCGAAGAAGGCTCCGAAGATTCCGCTCCCCCCGAGAGATCCCCCGAGCAGGGACGCAGCAAACGATGGACGCCTGTTCGTCAGCTATCACAATACGAGACGCTCCTGCGTCCTCCGACGGGTTACGGAACGGCGAGGAGAAAGCCCCGTCCGTTGGGGGCGGGGATGAATCCGACACGATGGTTCCGCACTCGACCGGTCACCGGTCGCCGGTCGCCGGTATCGAATCGCCTCGACCCTCACCGCGGCTCGAAGACGTGGACCGGCCAGTCGGTCTCGTAGTCGAGCGCGACCTCCCGCTCTGCGGCCGTCGGCTCGCGCACCGTGAGTTCGACCGCGTCACCGATGGCGACGTCGGCGTAGTCGGCGGTCACGCGTCCGAGGAGGCGGCCACCGTCCGCGAGTTCCACGACGGCGACCGTGTAGGGGGCGTCCGCCGCGAACGCCGGCGGCGGCGTGTGAACCGCCGTGTACGAGAAGACCCGCCCCTCTCGCGACTGCGGTTCGACGTCGACGGCACGGCTCCCACAGGCGTAGCAGGCCGGCCGCGGCGGCAACAGGACCTGTCCACAGTCCGCACAGACCCCGCCCAGGAGTTCGCCGTCCGCGAGGGCGTCGAAGAAGCCCGGAAGCGTCCGCGGGTCGGTCGCGTCGAGGCCACCGTCGGTCATGGTGCCTCCGCCGTCGTGAGCACGTGACCGACGGTGACGGCGTCCGCGACGCCCCCCTCGTTGAGCAACAGGGCCGTCTCGGCCCCCTCGACGGCGCGGTCGCCCGCGGCCCCCGTGAGCTGTTCGTAGGCTTCGAGCGCCTGCAAGAGCCCGGTCGCGCCGATGGGGTGGCCGCGGGCCTTCAGCCCGCCGCTCGGACTCAACTGCACGTCCGTCCAGCCGTCGGCCCGCTCCGCTGGCGCCCGGTAACTCTGATAGCCCGTTCCCGCGGGGGCGAAGCCGGCGGCCTCCGCGAGCAGCGCCTCGCAGACGGTGAAGGCGTCGTGGACCTCCGCGATGTCGACGGCCGCGGCGTCGATACCTGCTTCCTCGTAGGCGGTCTCGGCGGCGATGCGAGCGCCCGCGACGTCGGTCATGTCCCGCTCGGCGACCGCGATGTTGTTCGCGGAGGCCCCGCTGCCCGCGACGCGCACCTGCGGGCGGTCGAGGTCGGCCGCCAGTTCGGCGGTCGTCACGAGGACGGCCGCGGCGCCGTCCCCGACCGGCGCACAGTCGTAGAGCTTCAGCGGCGGGGCGATGGGGTCGGACTCCAGGACCGTCGCCACGTCGATCTCCTTCGGGAACTGCGCCCGGGGGTTGCGCGCGGCGTTGGCGTGGTTCTTCACCGCGATCTCGGCGAGGTCGCGTTCGGTGGCCTCCGTCTCGTGGAGGTAGCGCTGGGCGAGCAGTGCGTACTGGCTGGGCGCGGTGATACCGGAGCGCTGCTCGATGGCGCGGTCGAACGCCGCCGACAGCGCGTCCGTCGCGCCGCTGGTGCCCGCGGACGTCATCTTCTCGACGCCGCACGCGAGCACGGCCTCGTGTTCCCCGTTGCGGACGTCCTTTACCGCGTGGCGCAACGCGAGCGCGCCCGCGGCGGCACACCCCTCGACCCGCTCGGCGGGGACGTGACGGAGGCCGGCCCACTCGGCCAACAGCGTCCCGTACATGATCTGGTGTTCGTAGCTCTCCGACTGGTTGCCGACGTACACCGCCTCGACGAGGTCGGCGGGGTCGGGCAGTCCGTCGAACGCCTCCGCGAGGGCGACCGAGAACAGGTCGCGACCCGGGAGGTCCGTGCGGCCGAGCGGCGAGGCGCCGACCGACGCGATGACTGGCTGTGGCATGCGTACCTACTCGGTTTCAATGGGCATAGTTAGCTATTCGCATCTCCCCGGTCGGCAGGGAACCGTCGACGACGGTGGGCGTCGTCCCGGGATGCATCGTCGACCACTCGACGTGATGCAGTACCGACCGGCGACGCTGAACACAGCGGCAGTTTCACCACGGCAACGGAATGTACAGCAACCCCGACGTCGAAACGCCCCCTCACGCGTCGAACGGCCCGTCTCGAACGAGGCATCTCGCGTCTCGGAACCCTCGCCCGTACCTTCCGCACCTTCGAGGAAGCAGGGCAGGCGATCGACGACGGCTACCGGTCGCTCGGTCTCGAAACCCGGTACTGTCTCAGAATGCGTTCGGCACCGTCGACGTTCCACACCGACCAGAATATGTTCGGGAGCACGCTTTTTTCACTGGCTCTAGTTCGGTGATTATGGCCCTACGGTATCTCCCGGAGAGGTTAATGGAGGAGCGACTCTGTCGACGAACTGTTCGGGTTGCCGACTGGATAGTCGGGTCGCCGCGACCACCAACGGGGTGGTGTTCGGATGGTAGCTGAGTCGTTCCCGTGGTGGCTCCGAATCACCCACTGGTTCAACTTCTTCTTCCTGATTCTGTTGTTCCGCAGCGGCTACGAGATACTGATGAGCCACCCCAAGCTCTACTGGCACGACGACGCCGAGCCGGGCACCGAGTGGTTGCGGGCTGGTGACCGAGAGCGGTCGACCGAGTTCGACAAGGAGGTCATCGAGGACGACGAGCTGTGGGCGGCCGAAGACGAGATCGACCCACCCTCCGCACTCGTCTCGCTGCCGGGGCGCGACGCCATCGGGATGGGCCGACACTGGCACTTCTGGGGTGCGCTCGGATGGACACTCTGTGGGCTGTTCTACGTTGGCGCGCTGTTTACCACCGGTGAGTGGGCGCGACTCGTCCCGACATCGCTCGCGATCTTCCCCGAGGCGTGGGATAACCTGCTGACGTATCTGCAGTTCCGGATCCCTCACGGCGATGGGGGATACAACGCGCTCCAACAGCTGACCTACTTCAGCGTCGTCTTCATCCTCTCGCCGGTGATGATCCTGACCGGTATCCTGCAGGCGCCGGCGTTTCGCGCCCACCTCCAGGGCTGGTTTTCGGTCAATCGGCAGTTCAACCGGAGCGTCCACTTCATCGGCTTCGTCGCGTTCAACGTCTTCCTGTTCGGCCACGTCGCGCTGGTCGCGGCCCACGGCTTCTGGTCGGAGATGCAGTTGATCGTCATCGGCCCCGGCGAACCCACCGGCGCGCTCGCGGCTGGCTGGACGGCCATCTTCGGGACGGCCCCGACGGGCTACGAGCTCACCGTCGCGCTCACGCTGCTCGGCGTCGGTATCGTCGGCAGTTTCGCTGGCTTCGCGACGTGGGTGACGCTGAGAGACCCCGACAGGACCCAAAACTGGCTGGAGATCGTCGTCGACCCGCTCCTGCACCGGCTCTTCACCCACGTCACGTTCTACGACGGCGACGACGTCGAGGAGTACTCGGACTTCGCCCGCGTCAACGGCAAGCCGCCGCGGAACGACGCCTACCGGGAGCACTTCGAACACGACTTCGAGGACTGGACGGTCACCGTCGACGGCGAGGTCGAGCACGAACTGGAGTTCTCCACCGAGGAGATCCGCGAGCTGGCCAAACAGGAACACGTCACCCGCCACGACTGTATTCAGGGATGGACCTACTACGCCAAGTGGGGCGGGGTCCCCATCTCGGCGTTCATCGAACGCTGTAACCCCGACGACGACGTCGAGTGGGTCGTCTTCTGGACGCTCGACGAGAAGTGGGAGTACTCCGAAGACGGGCCGTTCGAGGAGGTCGACGACGCGGTACCGGAGTTCTACTACGAAGCGATTCGTCTAGAGAAGGCCAGGGAACCACGGTCGATTCTGGCCTACGAGATGAACGACGGGGACCTGCCGGTGGCTCACGGCGCGCCCTACCGCCTCCGCATCGAGAGCCAACTGGGCTACAAGATGGCCAAGTGGGTAAACCGCATCGAGTTCGTCGAGGACTTCGAGGACATCGGGAAGGGCAAGGGTGGCTGGCGCGACGACGTGCTGAACTACTACCCCAACAGCGCCGACATCTGACGGTCCGACCCGTCGGATTTATCGAGTTTCGATGGCTCGCCTCTGACGATTGCCGACGAGATGGCCAACACACGAGACCCTCCGAGCGATTCGTTCGCCGACAGTGACATCGCCACGGTCGTAGACGAGTGGAACACGCTGTACTTCGCGTTCGTCATGGCGACCGGTATCGTCTCTGTCGCCGCCTACGAACTGGGCTTGACGTGGGTCGGCTGGGGGCTGTTCGGCCTCAACGTGGTCGCCTACCTCGTCGTCGGTGGGTTCACCCTCGCACGGATCGGCCACGTTCCGTCGGTCGCACTGCGTGACCTCCAGTCGTACGACCGTGGAATCGTCTCGTTTACGATGATCGCCGGAACCTGTGTCCTCGGCAGCCAGTTCGTCGTCTTCGATGTGTCGACGACGGTCGCGACAGGTCTCCTCGTCGTGGGCAGCGTGCTGTGGGGACTCCTCATCTACGGCGTCTTTTTCGCCCTGACGATCACCGCGACCGACGAGCCGATCGCCCACGGCATCGACGGCAGTTGGTTCCTCGCGGTGGTCGCTACCCAATCAGTGGCGGTGTTGGCCGGCCTGCTCGCGCCAGTCTCCCAGTCGACCGAGTCGCTGCTGTTGGTCGCGGTCGGTCTCTACTCGGTCGGCGGCATGTTCTATCTGATCCTCATCACGCTGGTGTTCTACCGGATGACGTTCTACGCGTTCGAGCCACAATCAGCGACCCCGCCGTACTGGATCAACATGGGGGCGGTGGCGATCACGACGCTCGCGGGGGCGACCCTGCTCGAAGCCACCGACCAGTGGCAGTTCCTGGCCGATATCGAACCGTTTCTGACCGGGTTCACCTTCTTCTTCTGGGCCACAGCGACGTGGTGGATTCCGTTGCTGCTCATACTCGGTGTGTGGCGGCATACGGTCGGTGGAATCGCGCTACCCCACACCCGCGAGGGGTACCGACCGCGCTACTGGGGGATGGTCTTCCCGCTCGGGATGTACGCCGAAAGTAGCCTCCGGCTGGGGACCGTCACCGACCTCACGGTTCTCACCGCTCTTCCGGAACTGTTCGTCTACGTCGCGCTCGTCGCGTGGGTCGGCGTGAGCGTCGGTCTCGTCCGTCGACTGGTCGACGTCGTGTGACGACCGTTCGCCCCAATCATTATGTCTCGTGGTGTCGATGCGCACACAGGGATGAGACATGCCACTTGGACCCGTTTTCACCCACAGCCATCCGTCCGACGAGACGACACCGTCGACCGAGTCGAACAGCATCTTCGCAACCGGAGTACGAAAAGCACGGACCGTCTCACACCGGATCAAAGACCGGGCAACGGACGGGGTCGCGGCCGTCGAGAACGGAGCTGACCAGGTCAAGCAGACCGTCGCCGACGAAGCACGACGGAACGCCCTCGAACGCATCGAGCGACGGCTCGAACGAGCGGTCGCTGACTACCCGAGCGTCGACGAACGGGCGGACCGTCGGCTGGACGCGTTCCTCTCACGGTACGCCCTCGAGAGAGCGCAGCTCGACGAGAGGACGGTCGACCGACTCCGCCGTCGGTTCCGACACGAGGAGCCCACACTGGCCGAGGAGCTTCTGAACTCCCTCACCACGGACCGGTCGACCGAGCCGGTCGACGCGAACGAGGGGGGCGAACAGCTCACCGAGACGGTCGAGCAGTTCTGCGAGGACGCGGCGGTCGATTCCGATCAATCGCTCCGCGGGATCGTCGACGACCTCGTCCAGCAGGACGTGATCACGCTGGGGACGGCCATCGAGTCGCTCGTCGACTCGCTGGACGCTGGCTCTCTCGGGGCGCACCCGGGTACGGCCGAGTCGGACCGAGAGACGGAGCGTGTTTCCCCTGCCGGCCAGGTGCGACCACCCAGCGCCGATACCGCATCCCCGGACGGTCTCAGTCCGGTCGCGACCGTCGCCGTCCTGTCGACCATCTTCCTCGCCGGCGAGCGTGCCGGCGATGGAGGCGGTTCGGTCCTTCCGAACGTCGGCACAGCTGTTCCGGGGCTCGATACGGAGGTCACGACTGTACTGTCGGTCCTGGAGCGAGTGAGTAGCTTCGATAGAGGGGGTACGACGCTCCGACCGAGCGGTTCGAAGGCGCTGGTCGGCCTCTTCGTCGCCAATCTGGTCGCGATGTCGGTCGGTGCCTGGCTCTCTCGGACCCACGCGCCGCCGATTCCCGAGGAGATTCGGGGCCCCGATGGCGACCGACTGGTCAGCGCCGCCGGGATCAAACTGGGCAAGAAGGCGTTCCAGGCCAACGGGCTGATGAACCACGGCTCGGTGCTGGGGAACGGCTCGTATTTCGGCTCCGATCTGACCGCCGACGCACTCAGCGCGAAGGTCGACCACATGCGCGAGTACTACGCCGACGAGCGAGGGGCGGATTCCTTCGACGACCTCGACTCGGACGAGCAGGCGATCGTCGCCCGGCGCGTCGAGGACGAACTCGACTCGGAACTCGAGTCCGAAGCGCTCGTCACGTACTCCGCCGCCGAAGCGTACGCCCACCGACAGCTACGGGCGGAATACGTCGACCGGTACTACCGCGGTCGACCGGAGCACGGTATTCCAGAGGGAGCCGTCGAGAGCCCCGAGCAGGCCGAACGCCTCGCGGATTTCGCGGCCTGGACGGCCTGGTTCGCACACACGAACCGCCCCGGTTCGGAACACTCCTTTACCAACGACTGGCCCTACACTCCCGGAAGTGGGAACCGACCGACCGGGCAAGTACTCGGCTGGAGTACGATCAGCCTCGTGTTGCTGATCGCCGGTGGCGGACTCGGCGTCTGGGCCTACCACTCCCTGGATTTCGCCGAGCCAGCGACCGACGCCGTCGACGTTCCACATCCGGATTCGGTCGCGACGACGCCGACACAGCACGTCGCCGCGTGGTACGTGCCGGTCGCCGGGGTGCTGTTCCTCGCACAGGTGTTCGCCGGTGCGATGCTCGCCCACTACTACGTCGAGCGAGACGACTTCTATCGCATCGGCGAGCGCTTCGACATCGACGTGCTCTCGGTGCTCCCGTTCTCCGTCGTGCGCACGTACCACGTGAACCTCGGCGTCCTCTGGATTACGCTGCTGTGGCTCGCGGGGGGACTCTTCCTTCCGGGGCTGTTCAGCGACAGTGACCCGGCAGGTCAATCGCTCGGTGCGGCCGTGTTGCTCGTCGCGCTCGTCGTCACCACGGTGGGTGCGTTCACCGGGGCCTGGCTGGGCATCCAGGGCAAACTCGGCTCACCCGAAGACGGAGACCGCTGGTGGCTCCTCGGTGCGGAGGGTCTCGAATATCTCGAGACCGGTCGCGTCTGGAAGGTGCTGTTGCTCGCCGGATTGGCCGGCTGGAGTGGCCTAGTGTTACGCGGGGCCAGACGGGTCGACGAGAGCCCCGTCGGTCTCGGACACTTCATGACGTACGCCGGTGGCTCGATCGCGCTGCTGTTCGGCGCGAGCATGCTCTACACCCCGGAGACGAACATCGCCGTCACGGAGTTCTGGCGCTGGTGGGTCGTCCACATGTGGGTCGAGGGCGTCTTCGAGTTCTTCGTCACCGCCGTCACGGCCATCGCGCTCGTCTCGATGGACCTCCTGGACAAGACCTCCGCAGAACAGGCGATCATGTTCGAGGTGTTCGCGATCATGGGTGCCGGTATCGTCGGCGTTTCACACCACTACTGGTGGGTCGGCCTGCCGGACTTCTGGGTGCCGCTGGGGACGACGTTTTCGACGCTCGAGTTCGTGCCGCTGATGTTCATCCTCCACCAGAGCCTCGAGGAGTACCAGACCCTCCAGGCACAGACCGAGGCGTTCCCGTACACGCTGCCGTTGCTGTTCATTCTCGGCAGCAGTCTCTGGAACTTCGTCGGTGGTGGGGTGCTCGGCTTCTTCATCAACATCCCCGCCATCAACTACTTCGAGCACGGCACGTACCTGACGGTGGCCCACGCACACACGGCGACGTTCGGTGCGTTCGGGCTCCTCGCGCTGGGACTCGGCACGTACATCCTCCGTGTCGTCACCCCGGAAGCCGCCTGGGAGCCCGGTTGGTTCCGGGCCACGTTCTGGCTGACGAACATCGGTCTCATCGTCATGACAGTCGCGTCGCTGCTGCCGCTGGGGTTCAGCCAACTCCGCGCGGTGTACGCCGAGGGGTACGACGCAGCCCGGAGTCCGGAGTTCTACGAGCGACCACGGAACAAACGGTTGCTCTGGGCCCGGAGTCTCGGTGATACACCGATGATTCTCGGGGCGGCGGCGTTCACGCTCGGTGCTGTCAAACACCTCCTTGCGGCACGAAAGGAAGCCGGAAAGCGTCCAGAAAACGAGCTATCGATTCACTCGTAGAGCGCGGGTCGTCCGAACCCCCGTGGATTCGGTTTTTCAACGGGGGTCCGGAGTGGCTTCGACAGTAGTTTGGTTCGTCCGAAAGGGCACCGCCGTTCGTGCACGTGTTCTCCTCTCACGAGTCGTGTCACCAGTGTGAGCCCCGAGTGCCTGGAACGTGTGACCGAGGCGTGCAACTCGGTACTCGAGTACTCCATCGAGCGAGTCCGGGTGGGGGAATCGCACGCGTGTCAGTCGAAACCGCATCAGGGTCGTGATACCCACTCCTGGTCGAGTTCCGTGCGTACCGTCACGTCCGGACCCGAGAGTGGTACGCCCCGTCGGCGAGCGCAACCCGGAACGTTAAGTGGCGTTCGATAGACCAAGCCAACGACGAATGGACATCTCGAAACGGCAAGTCGGCAAGGCGACCATCGTCGCGGTTGGCGCGTTCATCGTGTTCGGGGTGGTCACCGCACTCATCCCGAACCCGTTCTATATCCGAAAGGTACCGAGAACGCCGCTCGATTATCTGTTCCTGAGTCTCACGTCCGGGTTGCTCGGAGTGTACGTGGCACAGCGGTCGAACAGCGTGGACCAGAACGACAGTCGTTTCGCGGTGCTCGGCAGCGCGGGGGGCTTCTTGGCGTTCGGCTGTCCGATCTGTAACGCCTTCCTGCTCGCCCTGTTCAGTAGTTCCGCGCTCATGACGTATCTCGACCCGCTCCGTCCCGTGCTGGGGGTCGTCTCGGTCGTCCTCCTCGGCGGGCTCGTCTACGTCCGTTACTCCCGGACGTGTCGACGGTGCCGAGCCGAGGACACTACCGACGAGGCTCTTTCCCAAGGTGGAGAGCCGAGTACGCACCAGTGACTGCCCTCCGTCGGGACGGGCCCTAGTCAGCACCCCCCGTACCTCGGACGGCGTGTTCCGCAGGTCGGGGGGTGACCCGGACCAATTCTCGTGCCCCGTATTGACCGCTGGTCAGGGGTCGCTACGCGTGAAAGGCTCGCGGCACGACTTCCGCAGCTAACTCACCGCCGACTGTCGTGGAAACAGCCCTCGCACGTCGGTTGTCGCGGTTGGTAGACACAGAGCGTGGGGCTCTCGCCGCACTACCCTTCGCGACGGTGCGTCAAACGATGCCAGCGCCTCGAGCGATGAGAAACAGTGAGACGAGAATACCAGGTATCCCAGGGACGATTCCAAGGCGCTCGTTCCGAGTCGTGGTCGTATGTACGGCGGTCACTCGTTGGGCAACAGCATCGCGCCACGCGGCTCTCGATACACACTCGTGGCAGTCCCCCCAGCCTCATCATCGCACCTCGTCGTGGAACAGCCGGGGGTCATCACGTGTCGACACGTGTAGTGTACGGGTCTCTCACTCCTCGAGCGCGTCGAGGGACGCAACCCCACGCCCTGTACAACACAGCGACTGGTGCGGTTTCCTCAGCTGTTCGGTCGAGTTGGTCCGTTCGAGGCACCGTCCGACTGGGGAGAACCGCAGGGTCGGTCGCACGCGGTAGTCAGTACTCAACGCCAGCAGTACCATCTGCAGGGGTGGCAGTTCCGGAGCCGTCGAACTCGTCCGCGTCGTCGTCGCGCAGTTGCAGATACGCCGCCGCCATCAACCCGTAGCCGAACAGCGCAAGCGCGCTGGTGAGCGTAATCGTCACGACCTCCCCGACGATTGGGACGCCCGCCAGGTCGAAGAGCGTCCCGAGGATACCGGTGACACCACCGACGAGGAACGCGAGTACCACGAAGACACTCAACTTCAGTCGGTTCCCACGTGACAGCGCCCAACTCGCTTGCAATCCATCAATGATACCCCGGTCCTCGACGCCGACAGTGAAGATGAAGAACAGGAAGCAGATCGTGAGAAACACACCTGGGACGATGATGAGTGCCAGTCCGATCGTGACGGAGACGCCGACGACGAGTCCCCCGACGACCATCGAGAGCGTCGCACGTCCCATTCGGCGCGTGTAGAGGACGGACGGGAACGTCGAGAGGTCGCCCAGCGGCCGGGCGAGGGCTCTGGTGGCGACCACGAAGTACACCGAGCTGAGGAGTATCGCGACGACGAAGAGGATCCCACCGACCGTCCCGGAGACGGGCAGCGTGAGGCCGAGCATCCCCTCGAGCTCGCCAGACGCCTCGGGAGGGAACAGTCCGAGGACAGCAGTGTTGACCGCCGCCTGAGTGAGGAGCTGAATCACGAGGAGGGCGAGCAACAGGATTCCGCCGGTTCGGGTCAGCACCCGTCTGGTTCCGTCGACGAACATGCGGCCGAGTTGGAGGGCCATGCCCCCCATCTCGTATCCGTCAGTATAAATTCACATGACGCTCCCGATGGGTTACATTCGGTGTGAGCGGTTATCCCTCGCTCCTGTACGTAGCTAGAACGCCGTGTGGACGCAGATGCCCGCCTCGTCCGTCCTCATGCAGACAAACAACTGTGGATGGCCGTCTTACTCGGCCCACAGCGCAGCGATACGGTCTTCGATCTCAGAGAGGACGAGCCGCACCACGTCACGATAATCGTCCGGCCAGGAGGCATCGTCTCCGGCTGTGGGGGCGCTGGGTGGTGGGTGGAGGTGGTCTCGTGTATTGTGGGGGTTCGGATGACGATCCCAGCGACAGTCCCAGGAACATTCGGGATGTATCTCTCGATAGTGAATTTTGACGTCGTCGTTCGTATACCAGCGAACACTCAGAGTAGCCTCTTCGACCGCCTGGGGATAGTACGACGGTGCGAGTACAACACTGAGTTCGAGATGACCACCCCCATCCGTGATGGTCGCCTCTGCGACCTGACTCGTTGCCTGGAGCCGTGTCTGAAGGAATTCGAGGATCGGGCGATCGATGGGCGCGGGGCTCCCGCCATCGCCTGTCGGTGGGCCCATCGAGAGGACTACCCGGACGCCTGCTCGCGCTCGCCACTCGTGCGTTGCTGACGGGCGCGTTCGAAGCGTTTGCGTTCCTCACGTGCGGTTGTCCAGTCTGCGAGGTCGTCGTACACGTCGTCGATAGTCAGCTCGTCGCTGGCCTCCGCGACAGCAACAGCGTCGACTGCGGCCGGCGATACAGCGTCGTACACATCCTCGTACTCGATGAAGCATCCGAACGGGTGTGCTCCAGCTACCGGGTACCGCAGCGTCTCGAAGCGGCCCGAGCGATGTCAGAGGACGTCCAGTGCCGTCCCAGAACGCTCGACGGACGTTTTCGGCGTGTCTTCGCTCCTCACAGGTAGTCGTACTGCGTCACTCGACGGTGCTCGAACCGAGGGACCGACCGGGAATTCGTCCTCAGACGGTCGGCTTCGTCAGCACGTTCGAGGTCCCGACCCGGTACGAGTGTGCCCGTCCCCAGGTGGTCTCGACGACCTCGTACTCCCGCTCGCCGTCGGCGATCTCGTGGAGTCCGTCGAGGAGGTCGTCGAGCAGCGACAGTTCGGACCCGGCGAGTGGCTCGTTGTGGCTGGTGACGAGGACGTCGAAGCGGCCATCGTCGCGCCAGTCTCTGAGCGTGGCCACCGATTCGAGATAGGCGTCGAGGCTACTCCCCTCGAACAGGACGTACAGACCGTGGTCGACGTGGACGATGTCACCGCCGTAGAGAACGCGCGTCTCCGGGTCCAGGACCCCGAGGTGGCCGGGGGAGTGTCCCGGGAGGTGGTGGAACTCGAGGGTGCGGTCGCCGAGCGGAAGGCCGTCCGCCATCGGGGCGGGCGCTGCCTCGAACGCCTCGACCGTGTACTCGTCGGGGTCGACGTCGTCGGGAAACGCGTTGTCGTCGGCGAGCCACTGTCGAGCGAACTCCCGCGGCCGGTGGGCGAACTCGTCGGAGATACTGTCGACCGAAATCCGGCCGTCACCGGGCAGTTCGACCGGACTGACGACCACCTCGTCGAACTGGGACGCGGCCCCGATGTGGTCCCAGTGCGTGTGGGTGAGGACGACCGTGACGGGCGTCTCGACCAGGTCGTCGACGAGTCCTCGGAGGGCACCGACGCCGACGCCGGTGTCGAGCAACACTGCCCGGGAAGAGCCCTCGACGAGGTACATGCCGTACTTGTCGCACTCGTCGATGCCGTAGGTCCCGTCCACCACCCGGGAGACGTCGTACCAGTCGTCCGTGGCGTTCATATCGTGTGATGTCGTGCCACGGTAGTAAAGGCGTCCGTCTACCGTGCGCCACGGACGCGCCACGATAGCAAGGACTATGTGAACACGTCCGCCCACTCGGGCATGGGACGGCTTCCGTACGTGACGCAGGACGACCTCGACTCGGAGTACGAGGACCTCGTCGTGTCGTCGCTCCAGCCGGGCAAGACCGTAAACGTGTACAGCGCCATCGGCAACAACCAGGAGGTGCTGCGCGGCTTCCGCGAGTTCCTCGGGTCGCTCTGGACCCACTCCGGTCTCACCGACCGCCAGCGGGAACTCGTCATCCTGACCGCCGCCTCCGAGGTCGGCTCGGAGTACGAGTGGCACCAGCACGTCACCATCGGCTCCGACGCCGGACTCACACCCGAAGAGATGTCGGCGCTCGCCCGCGACGACCGGACCCCGTTCTCGGCGGCAGAACGGACGCTCATTGCCTACACGCGTGCGGTGGCCCGCGGCCGCGTCACCGACGGACTCCACGACGCCCTGCTCGCTCACTTCGACGAGGCGACCGTCGCCGGGACCGCGTCGACCGCCGCCGGCTACGTCGCGCTCGGCCGCGTCATCGACGCCCTCGGCGTCGAGCTCGAAGCGGGCGACGAGTTCGCCGGCTGGGACCTCGAGTAGTCAGTCGCCGGTCTCGTCGGTCACCATCGTCTCGCGGAGGTAGTCGTAGACGTCCGTCATGTCGCCGTCGTCGCCGAAGCGCGCTCGCGTACAGCCGACCTGACTGCGAACGACGCTGCCCAGTAGAAGCGGGACGCGACTGTCCTCGGCGAACTGTAACAGGAGCCTGAGGTCCTTCTCCATCAACCCGAGAGCGAAATCGACGTCCCGGCCGGCCGAGACGTAGTCGGGGAACTTGTCCTCGGTGGCGGAGTTCCGGCCGGTGCTGACGTTGAAGACGTCGCACATCGTCTCGACGTCGAGGCCGACCTGCTGGCCGAGCACGATAGCTTCGGAGGTCGCGACCATCGCCGTGTTCGACAGGTAGTTGTTGAGCAGTTTCACGGCGTGGCCGTGGCCGGGGTCGTCCCCGACGTGCACGACGTTCGCCGCGAACGCGTCGAGGTACTCGCGACAGGCGTCGAGCGTCGCCCGGTCGCCGCCGACCATCACGGTGAGGGTGCCGTTCTCCGCACCTGAGGCGCCCCCGCTGACGGGAGCACCGAGGACGGTCACGCCGTCGTCGGCGAGTCGCTCGGCGAGCGACCGCGTCATGGCCGGCGTCGACGTCGTGGTGTCGACGATCGCCGCACCCGCTCCGAGCGTCGTCTCCAGTTCCGAGACGACAGTCTCGACCACGCCGGGATTCGGCAGCGAGAGGAAGACCACGTCCGCCTCGGCCCCGACGTCGGCCGCCGAAGCCACTCCCTTCGCCCCCGCGGACTCGACGGCCGCCATCGCGTCCCGTCTCCGGTCGAAGACGACGACGTCGTGTCCGTCCCGAACGAGGTGCGTCGCCATCCGACCGCCCATCCGTCCGAGGCCGATGAACCCGAGGGACGTCATGCGACACGCATCAGCGCCTCGGGACAAGTACCTACCGTCGGCACACGTCGGACGGCAGCCATCGGACGGTCGCTCTCTCGGGACTGAGCACCGTTCAGGTCTCGACCGAGCGTCGTTCCGTTCGACGGCCGGGCTCGGTGGGGAATCGGTACTCAGCCGTCGGACTGGACCGCGTCGTCGATGGGGGTGTCGCCGCCGAAGAGCCGGATGGTCTCGCCGACCGTCTCGTCGTGTGCGAGACAGGCGACGACCGTCTGGGCGACGTCGGCGCGCGGAATCTCCGCGCCCGCCGCCTCGGGGTGTTCGAAGGCCGCCGAGACGCGTCCCGTTCCCTCGTCGTCGGTGAGCGTGGTCGGTCGCAGAACCGTGGCGTCGAGCGGAGACCACTCGAGGTAGTCGTCGGCACACCGCTTGGCCACCTGGTACGGGCGGATGGCCTCCGGGCTGGCCGACGGGTCGCCCGCCCCGTACGCGCTGACCATGACGAACCGGTCGATGCCGTGCTCGACGCACGCGTCGACCGCTCGGCGCGCGCCCCACAGGTCGACCAGGAGCGTCTCGTCCCAGCCGGTCCCCCCGCCGGAACCGGCCGTGAAGACGACCGCGTCGGCCCCCTGAAGTGCCGGGACGAACTCCCCCTCGAGGTCGCCCACTCGCGGTTCGCCGCCGCGTTCGCGGACCGCGTCGAACTGTGACTCGGCTCGCACGACGCCGAGTGCGTCGTGCCCGGCGTCCGCGAGTCGGGCGACTACCTCGCGGCCGATTCCACCGTTCGCACCGATGACTGCGACGTGCATCGTGTCTCGTATCGACGTGGGCACTCTCAATAGGGACTGTGGTGGCCGACCTTTGCTCGACGAACCCACTGCTCGCGGCCACGGCCACCCGACGGTTCCGGCTCCCGTGGTTCGTCCTCGTCACTCCGGTTGCCCCGGTTCGACACCGGAGAGGAGGTCGTCCCCGTAGGGATAGTCCATCTGTGCCTTGATCTCGGCGCGAACGTCTTCGTCCCCCCACCGGTAGCAGAGGTGAAGCCCGAGGTCGATCGCCGAGGTGACGCCCCGCGCGGTGATCACGTCCCCGTCGTCGACGACGCGGTCCTCGACGACGGTCGCGTACTGCGCGAGTTCCTCGAAGGCCATCGGATGGGTCGTCGCACGGTGCCCGTCGAGCAAGCCCGCGGCACCCAGGAGGACGGCACCAGTGCAGACGGAGACCTTGTACTCGCAGTCGGCCGCGGTGCGGAGCCAGTCGACGAACGCCACGTCGGTCCGGTACGCCTCGGTTTCGACCGTCCCCGGGACGATGACCGCGTCGTAGGCGTCGAGTGGCTCGCCCACCTCGGTCGCGGTGAGCGAGAGACCGCCAGTCGCGGTCACCGTCGCCCGTGACGGGGGCGCACAGATCTCCCACGAGACGTCGTCCCGGAACCCCATCGTGACCAGTCGAGTGACCGGGTCGTACACCCCGACGAAGTCGAGCGCCGTCAACTCGTCGTACACGACGAACGCGATTCTCATGTCCGAGAGTGGAAGTACGTGCTCATAACCGTAGTGCCGTTCCTCGACACGGTGCCGGTTCTTCCGGCTCCCCTACCGAGACCACACGATGACACACCAATCCGGTACGAGGTGACGGGTCACGCGCCGTGACTGCTGGTGCTGCTTCGGTGTGTGTACGGGACACGACCAGGGCGGAGTTCGAAGCGTACGTCGCCGGCACGCGGGCCAGCAAGTATTAACAACGTGCTATGCTATGACGCCACTATGGACGGTATCCACGACCTCGGGGGGATGCAGGGGTTCCCCCCGGTGGACCCACACGACGACGTCGTCGGCTATCACGACGACTGGGAGGGGCTCGTCCACAGCGCCTTCACCGGGACGCTCGGCTCCGGCGTCCACAACATGGACGAGTTCAGACACGCCATCGAGCGGATGGACCCCGCACACTACCTCACGGCGGCCTACTACGACCGGTGGCTGGTCGGCGTCTCGACGCTCGCCGTCGAGAAGGGCGTCATCTCGCCCGGGGAACTGCGCGAGCGGACGGCCGCGATGGCGGACGGCGAGGCGACGGTCACCGAGCGTCGTGACCCGACGCTCATCGACGACCTCGTCGACGGCGTCGTCGACGCGTACGCGGCGTGGGAGGACGACCGCGAACCCGCCTTCGAGGCGGGCGATACCGTCCGCGTCCGACACATGCACCCGGACGGGCACACCCGCTGCCCGGGCTACGTGCGCAACGCCTACGGAACGGTCACCGAGTACCGCGGAACCCACACCCTGCCCGACGCGCACGCCCACGGCGGCGACGGGTCGGAACCGGTGTACAACGTCGCCTTCGACCTGGGCGCACTCTGGGATGCCGACGGTGGGGAGGACCACAGCGGTGACTCACAGTCGGAGAGTGCGGGCGACACGATTCGCGTCGAACTCTGGGAGAGCTACCTCGAACACGTAAACGAATGAGCGACCACGACCACCCACCGGACGACTCGACCCGAGCATCGATCGACGAGACCGTCGAAGCCCTCGCACGGGAGTACGACCCCGAACCGCGCGCCCGCGCCCTCCAGTCGCTGTTGGTCGAGAAGGAACTGCTCTCGACCGACGCCGTCGACGCCGTCGTCTCCACGTACGAACGGGAGATCGGCCCGCTGAACGGCGCGAAGGTCGTCGCGCGCGCCTGGTCCGACGAGGCGTACCGCCGCCGATTGCTGGACGACGGGATGGCGGCCATCGAGGAACTCGACGTCGAGGTGAACGGCGACGTCATGGAGATCGAGGTCCTGGAGAACACCCCGGAGACCCACAACGTCGTCGTCTGTACGCTCTGCTCGTGTTACCCGTGGGCGGTCCTCGGACTCCCACCGACGTGGTACAAATCGCCCTCGTACCGCTCGCGCGTCGTCCGCGAACCGCGCGCCCTGCTCCGCGAGGAGTTCGGTGTCGACCTCGACGACGACGTCGCGGTCGACGTCTGGGACAGCACCTCCGAACTCCGCTACATGGTCCTCCCCCAGCGACCGCCGGGGACCGACGGCCTGGACGAAGCGGAACTCGTCGAACACGTCACGCGCGACTCGATGATCGGGGTCGACCGGTTGGCATGACCGACGAGGACGGGCGGTCGGACCGAGACGATGCGGCCTCGTCATCCGGGGAGGTGCTCTCGGCCCTCCTGAACGACGCCGACGAACCGAGGTTCGAGGCGCCGTGGCAGGCACGAGCGTTCGCACTCGCCGTCGCGCTCTCCTCCTACGATGCGGATATCTATTCGTGGAACGACTTCCAGCGACGCCTCGTCGCGGAGGTCGGGGCCGAGGGGGACGGTGCGGCCGGGCCCGACGGCACGTCGTCGGGGGGAGCGTCCGCCTACACCGAGTCGACCTACTACGAACAGTGGCTCCGGGCGCTGGAACGGGTCCTGCTCGAGGAGGGGCTGGTCGACCCGGACGAGGTCCAGCGGCGAGTGCGGGCGTTCGCCGACGGCGACCGCGACGCGTCGGAGTTCGTCGAGGGCGAACACAGCCACGACCACGCGCACCCGCACGACCACGCACACGACCACGCCGAGGACCACGACCGTTCACACGGGACGGGTTACGACCACGGCCACGACCACGACCACGCGCGCGGCGGAGACGACCGGTGAGCGTCTCGCTGGAGGGGGCGGTCGACGTCCACGTCCACACCGCGCCGGACCTGGTCGAGCGGTACGCGTTCGACCTCGACCTCGCCCGCGAAGCGCGCGACGCGGGGATGCGCGGCCTCGTGGTGAAGAGCCACGTCGTCCCGACCGTCGGGCGGGTCGACCAGGTGAACCGCGCGCTCGGCGAGGACCTGCTCTACGGAGGTGTCGCGCTGAACGCCGGGACGGGGGGCCTCAACCCCGAGGCGGTGCGAATCGCCCTGGAACTGGGCGGCCGAATCGTCTGGCTTCCGACCGCCTGGAGCGCGAACCACGCCCGGCAGGAGCGCCGGGCCGGCGCGGACTCGTTCGTCGGCCAGCGGCTCCCCGGCCCGGACGAGGAGCTCGTGGTGGCGCGCGACGGGTCGCTACTCGAGGAGACCAGCGAGATCGTCGACCTCGTCGCCGAGTACGGCGCGGTCCTCGGGACCGGTCACGTCGGCGCTGAGGAGGTCGAGGCGGTGGTGGCCGCCTGCGCCGACAGGGGTGCCGACGTACTCGTCAATCACCCCTTCTTCAGGGCCACGGAGCTCTCGATAGCGACCCAGGAGTCGCTCGCCGAGCAGGGGGCGACGATGGAGTACTGCGCCTACGCGGTCGACAGCACCGAGGGGCACTCCGTCGAACGCGTCGCGGAGGCCGTCGCCCGGGTCGGCCCCGAGCGCTGTCTGCTCGCCACCGACTACGGACAGGTCGGCAACTCGCCCGTCGACGGCCTGGCCGCGTTCGCCCGCCGCGTCGTCGACGCCGGAGTGCCCGCGTCGACGGTCCGAGAACTCGTGCGCGACCGGCCGGTCGAGTTGTTCGGTCTCTAGTGGGCGAGCGGGGAGCGACGTCGACACGGATGCGAGGAACCCGCCACTCGACCCCTCCCCGGCGAACCGGTGTGGCCAGCCGCGCCACTGGTCGGGGGCGAGTCGTCGGTTCGTCGACAGGAGACGCGTCGTCGCTCGATACCCCGGCGATATCTTTATTTCAATCGGTTACACTGCTAGTGCCATGCCTGTCAGACACAAGCACAATCATCAGTACGTGGAGTACGTTACGGGAGGGCGACATGTCTAGCCTCGAACTCCGGGCCTTCCCGATACTCCCGCGGTCGAGGGCCGGGAAGGTGCTCCTGGCGGTCGTCCTGGTCGCGTTCGTCGCGATCGGACTGTCGGTGTTCGGCCTCGTCTTCAACGAACCCCGGCTGTTCGGACCGTTCCCGGAGAGCGTGTCCTGGCACTACTTCTGGTACGGCGTCATCTACCTCGTGCTCGTGGCGACGTACGTCCTGCTGTTCAAGCCGTGGGCCGACGCGGCCGAAGACCTGGACGTCGCGGACGTCGACGCGCCCCCCGAGGTAGAGGAACCGGAGGTGGTCTCCGATGACTGACCCCCTCGCGCTGCAGGGGGGAATCCTCACGCTCCGGAACGTCCTGCTGGTCCTCGGGCTCTACATGGTGGTCGTCCTCGTCATCGCCTACTACGCGAACAAGCACCTCAGCGTCGAGCCCGAGGACTACTACCTCGGCGGCGGGCTCGGCACGCTGGTCCTGACGGGGACCGTGCTCGCGACGTGGTACAGCACCTTCGCGTTCCTCGGGGGACCGGGCACCTACTACACGAGCGGGACCTCGTGGCTGTACTTCGCCTTCTTCAACATCACCGGCGCCCTGCTCATCTGGGTGGTCGGGACCCGGTTCTGGCTGCTCGGGCAGAAGTTCGGCCACATCACCCCCTCCGACCTCGTGGCGGGGTTCTACGAGGAGGACGACGGCGTCCGGATACTCGTCGCGGCCATCGCCATCCTGGCACTCGTCCCGTACGCGGTCATCCAGCTCACCGGGGCCGCACAGGCGCTCGTCGGCGCGATGGGCTCGCCGCAGTACTTCACGTGGGGGGTCGTCGCGCTCATGGTGATGGTGACGTTCTACCTGTACGTCGGCGGGCTCCGGGCGGTGGCCTGGATCGACACGCTCCAGGGCGCCATCTTCATGAGCCTGCTCGTCATCACCGCGGGCGTCGTCGCCCTCTGGGCGGGTGGCATCGAGACCGGGTTCTCGCTCGCCCTCGAGAACAACGAGGACCTGTGGGTCTTCACCGAGTCGGAGTCCCCCGGCGCCTGGTACACCGGGGCGCTCATCTGGACGGTCGCGTGGGTGTTCATCCCCCACATGTGGCAGCGGATGCTGATGGCGAAGAGCCCGAAGGTCATCGCCAAGACGTCCATCCTCTCGGGGACCGCCGCGCTGTGGATAATCACGTTCTCCGCGGTCATCATCGGGGGGGTCAGTTCGGGCATGATCCCCGAACTCCCCGACGGCATCCCGTCGGACGGACTGATGACGTACGTGTACACGGAGATCTTCCCCGCCGGGGCGCTGTTCATCGTCGTGGCCGCGTTCGCCGCGGGGATGTCGACCATCAGCAGCCAGATCCTCACCTCCAGTTCCATCTTCGTCCGCGACGTCGTCAAACGGCCGTTCCGCCCCGAGATGGCCTCGACGCGGGAGGGGCAGATCGGCCGGTACTTCACCGTCGTGTTCTCCGCCATCGTGCTGGCGTTCGCGCTGAGTCCGGCCGCGGAGCAGGCCATCATCCCGCTCGCCACCGACGGGGTGGCGCTCGCGTTGCTCTACCTCCCCTGTGTCGTCGGGCTCTTCGTCTGGGAGGGCGCCTCGACCGCAGGGGCGAAGTGGTCGCTCCTGCTCGGTCTCGTCTTCATGCAGCTCTCCATCTGGACGCCGTTCGGCGCTATCTTCCCGTTCTTCGGCCCGCCGGTGTACGGACTTCTGTTCGCCACCCTCGTCTACTACGTCGTCTCGAAGGTGACGACGCCGGTTCCCATGGCCCACCAGAACGAGTACCGCGAGGTACTCATCAAGGGGATGCGCGTCCACGACCCGTCGGCGACCGACGCGGTCCCGGGCGACGACTGAGTCGAGGAGACCCGACACTCGACCCCCCTGCACGGCCGCCCCGTCCTGTGTCGCGTTTCACGCGACGTCGATACGCCTATACCGTCGTTCTCCTACCCGATGCTATGCAGAACGGTATCACAGCACGCTCGGCGACGGTGACGCTCCCGGGGGTATCGGCGTGACCGTCCAGCGGGCACCGCTCGACGAGGCAGCCATGGCTCTCCGGACCGGCGAACGCGCCGTGACCGACTACGTCGCCGAACTGTACGAGCGTATCGACGCATTCGACGACGACGTTCGGGCGTGGGTCGACGCGGAGGCGGCGGCGCTCGCGGAGCGCTCTCCTGACCCGTCGCATCGACCGCCGCTGTACGGCGTGCCGGTCGGCGTGAAGGACGTCTTCCACGTGGACGGGATGCCGACACGGGCGGGGTCGGACCTCCCCCCGGCAGAACTCGTCGGCCAGCAGGCCGCGGTCGTGACGTCGCTTCGGGCCGCCGGTGCGCTCGTCCTGGGGAAGACCATGACGACCGAGTTCGCCTACTTCGAACCGGGACCGACCCGGAACCCGCACGACCTCGCGCACACGCCGGGCGGGTCGAGCAGCGGGTCGGCCGCCGCCGTCGCCGCGGGGATGTGCCCGCTCGCCATCGGCACACAGACCTACGGGTCGATCGTCCGACCGGCGACGTTCTGCGGTATCGTCGGCTTCAAGCCCAGTTACGGTCGTATCCCGTTCGACGGCATCATCCCGCTGGCCCCATCCGTGGACCACGTCGGCTTGTTCACACAGGACGTCCCTGGTATGGAACTCGCGGCCTCCGTCTGCGTCGACGACTGGGACCCATCGACGGTCGACGAACACGACCGACCCGTCGTCGGGGTGCCAGCAGGGGAGTACCTCGACCAGGCGTCAAAGAGAGGTCTCGACCGCTTCGAGGAGCACGTCGCCACCCTCGAGCGCGCCGGGTTCGAGGTCCGCCGGACGGTGGCGTTCGACGACATCCGGACGGTCAACGACCGGCACGACGACCTGGTCGCCGCCGAGGCAGCGCTGGCGCACCACGAGTGGTTCGACGCGCACGCGGATCGGTACGCCGACAGTACGGCCGACCTGATTCGTGACGGCCGGGCGGTCTCGATCGAGACGCTCGCCGACGCTCGGCGCGAGTGTGTCCGGCTTCGCGCGTCGGTCGTCGACACGATGACCGAGCACGGCATCGACGTCTGGGTCGCTCCCGGTGCGCCCGGCCCCGCCCCTGCAGGCATCGATACGACCGGCGACCCCGTCATGAACCTCCCGTGGACCCAGGCCGGGGTGCCCGCGATCGCGATTCCTGCCGACGACGTCGACGGTCTGCCAGTCGGCGTCCAGTGCATCGCGGCGTTCGGGGCGGACGAACGACTCCTCGCGTGGGCGACGCCGATCGCGAACGTGCTTCGCGGTGTCGCGTGAGCGACGGACGGTGCGCGTCGAACCGACCGAACACGAGTCGTTCGGCCGTCGTGAGGTCCCACTGCGGGTGGACCGTTCGTTCACTCCTGTGGCTCGGCAGGGACCCGTCGGGGAGTACCCGGAACCTGCCATCTGTGAAAGCCGCTAGAGCGACGTCGATTGGAGGTCGAAGGACCGCTCACCGGACCGGTCGTCGACGAGGACCGTCTCGTAGGCGGGTTGCGAGTCACCCACGAGACGGTGATCGAACGTGGATACCACCCCCCTCTCACACAGCGGTTTTCCTGAGTTATCCACGCGAAGGGGAGGCCAGTAGCGGCTGGTCGACCCCTCACACAGCGGTTTTCCCGAGTTCCCCACCGAACAGCGGAGCACTCACTTCAGGTCGAACCGACGGTACTACTACTAGCTATCATAACTGTAGTGGTAGTAGTAGTAGTTGCCGTATCTTGTACAGGGCAAAACCACTATACTGTGTGACGTCTGACAGCGGTTTTCCTGAGTTAGATTCCGCGAACCAGTGATTCTTTATATGTGTAACCGGTGCAACTAGCGAGTCGCGGTGTGGATAGACGAGCGACGCCAACTCAGGAAAACCGCTGTGTGAGAGGGGGAGGTAGCCAGCGATTCGGGGGACTCGGGAAACTCGGGAAACTCGGGAAAGACTGATGTCGCTGGATGCGTCAGTCTCTCTCACCATGGACGACGTCGATTCGATCTTCGCTGACGACGTAGAGTTGATCAAAAACGCCGAGGTCCTCGAAGAGGACTACACCCCGACGGAGATCCTGTGTCGGGACGACGTCCTTCGGCAGTACACGAGCGTCTTCAAGCCGATCTACAAGGGTCGTCCGCCACAGAACGCCTTTCTCTACGGCGATACGGGGGTCGGAAAGACCGCGGCGACGAAGTACCTCCGGGAGAACCTCGAACACGACATCGAGAAGAAGAACGACCAGTTGCCCGAGGAGAAGCGGATCACGCTCAACGTCGTCTGGATCAACTGCGAGAACTTCACGACCGGTGATCACAAGACGTCGTCGTACCAGGTCGCCGTGGGCATCGTGAATCGACTCCGGGACAAAGGGAACCGAATCACGGGAACCGGGTACGCCCCACAGGACGTCTACGACATCATGTACGAGGAACTGGACAACCTCGAGGGGACCGTCCTCGTGATCTTAGACGAAGTCGACAAGATCGGGAACGACGACACACTCCTCTACGAACTCCCACGCTCTCGCGACATCGGCTACGTCGAAAACGTCCGCGTCGGCGTCATCGGTATCAGTAACGACTACACCTTCCGAAAGAACCTCTCCCCGAAGGTCAAAGACAGCCTGTGTGAGACCGAGATCAAGTTTCCCGCCTACAACGCGACGGAGCTCTCGGACATCCTCAACGCTCGTGCGGAGCTCGCGCTCTACGACGGTGCCTACACTGCGGAGACGATCTCGCTCTGTTCGGCACTCGCGTATCAGGAGGCATCGGGGAGCGCTCGTCGAGCGATCCGACTGCTCCGACGGTCGGCAGAGATCGCCGAAGAGAACGGCTCGGAACAGATCGAGGAGGAGCACATCCGCCAGGCCGACAAGGACCTGGAGTACGGCAACATCGTCGAGTCCATCGTCGACCAGGACGACGAGAAGCTCTACATCCTGAAGGCACTCGCCCACCTCGATACCGCGGGCCTCACGCCTGCCCGCACGCGGACGATTCACGCCGCGTACTCCCGGGTAGTTCGGTCCTACAACACGGCGAGCGGGAAGGACCCCCTCACGCAGCGCGGGATGTTCAATCACCTCTCGAAACTGGTGATGTTCGGCTTCGTGAACACCATCGACCACAACAAGGGCGTCGGTGGTGGACAGTGGAACGAACACGAGTTCAGCGACGACCTCGACGCACAGAAAGTGAGAGACGCGTTCGAGGACCGAAACCTCGAATGGCTGACGATCGACGTGCGTGGAATCGAGGAGTAACTCAGGAAAACCGCTGTTGGACCCCCGGTGGGTGCTTTCGCAGTACGAGCGAACCGGTCACGAGAGAGTACACGTCGTCTGTGGTGTCGATGACAGCTACTCCACCACGCTAGTGATTACCGTACGTTGGTGGCCGCTTCGCGATGGCCGGTTCAGTCGAGGGTGTCGAGCGAACCGTAGCGTTCTTCGTTCTGAATGTGCGTGCAGAACTGCGCACACAGTCGACAGCAGTCCGTGGCGTCCGTGAATGTTCGGACGCTGGCGTCCCAGCGCGCGTGGACTGCCCCGAGCATCGCGCTCCGCACCGACGGTTCGGCAACGACCATCATCCGCCGGGTGCGTTCCGGCGGCGTGGCATCGGCCGCTGGTCCCTGCATGCCGCCGCTCGACAGCACGTCCTCGAGGACGCTCCCGATCTCGATACCGACGCCGAGATTGTCGCCCACCTGTGGCGCGACGAAGACGGTCACGTTGCTCGCTCGCGTGAAGGCGATACTCTGTGTCGCGGCGTCCATCTCGTCGAGCGAGATTCCGACGTCGATCGCGAGGAAGGCGTTGAAGCCGCGATCGCGGAGACAGTCGCGCGTCTCCTGGAGGAGACGTAGCACCTCGTCCTCTGCGTACGCCCCGCTGGTCTCGTTCCACGTCGCGAACGATGGAACGTCGGTCTCAGCATCGGCATCTGCCGGTAGCAGTGCGTCGACGTCGAACGTCCGGTACGGACCCATCACGTAGACGAGAAAGTGCTCGCGCCGGACTGGCGGAAGGGCAGTCGAGTCACCGACCGCCCGAGGGAGGTCGTCGATAATCCGATTCCGCATTCACGTCGCCGATTCGGAGCGCCAGTTTATAAATACCGGTGCTTTCAGGAATCTTCTACTAGAGAACGGCTAAGTGTATGGCGCTACTACACTCGAACCGAGGTACCTACAATGGCCGAAACCGACCGCCGCCCGACCGACGAGGTCCGCCAGCCGGAGCCCCCACTCCCCGAGGAGAGTGGACTGACGCTCGAGGAGTACCTCGCCATGCAGCAGGCGATCGGCCACCCGACGCGATTTCGCATCCTGCGCACCCTCGTCGTCAACGACGAGCTGAGTGCCGCCGAACTCAAGTCTGCGGTCGGAGTGGAACCCCACAACTTCCACTACCACCTCGACGAACTGGTCGACGTCGGCCTCGTCGACAAGCGCCAGCGACGGACCGCCGACAGCCAGGGCTTCTACACGTACTACCGACCGACCGCGATGGGCGACGGCATCCTCGAGCACGGTGTCGCAGAGCTGATGCGCCGCGAACGCGAGTTCAACGACACCTATTCATGACCGAACGCTTTTCGTGGGTAGATCCAATCCGCCCCCTTGACCAACGAGACTACGCGTTGGTGTTCTTTGTTGGTTAATACGAGCGGTGGAGATGTCCCACGAACCACCGACTCCACCAGCGGACCTCCCGACGGGGGTAGTCGACGTTCTCGACGAGTTCGCACCGAAACGCCTCCGAGACGTTGCCCGCTCCGCCGCGGCGCTGGCCAAACACGAGGCGCGTGAGAACCGTCTCGAGGTGGGGTCGGATGACAACGGCGACGAGAAACGGCCCGACGGTCTCCCGGACGACTTCCCGCAAGGGCGACGACTATCACGGAGTTCAACGACGACCACTACTGGCAGTGGAGGGAGGGTGACGCGTCGATTCCGGCTGACCAGTCGAAATACCGGTTCTGTCTCACCGACCATCTCGGTGTTGAAGCCGTCAGGTCGGACAAGACGGCGGAGGCGACGCTCCTCCTGTCTCGTGGAAGTGTGACCGGACCGACCCCTCTCGATATCGGTCGTCGATGAACTGTTCGAGCAGTATTCGACGGAGAACCACACGAGGGGATGAGTAACACCGAGTGCATATCCCCGACAGCAGCCTCGTCGAGCGCTCGCAGAAGAAGCTGAGGAGACATCCCGAACGACTGCCGTCGACGAAGGTACCCAGCCGAAGAGCACCTCGACCAACAGCTCCGTTCGCACACCACAGAATCGTTTCTCACCAACTATCATTAACTCTTTAAAATGGTGGTGTGAGTGTGTCACACCGATGCGCTCGATAGCTCGACCTCGGACCAGACGGGACGTTCTCAAGACGATCGGTGGTACAGCGACAGCAGCCGGTTTCGTCGGCACCGTGAGCGGTCGACGGCGACCCGGAGGCGGCAAACAGGGTCGTGGGATACGGTACGCTGCGTTCAACGTCATCGAACTGGAGACGGAGCAGGTACAATCGCCGGGGGATCCACAGGCCGAAGCGGCCGCCCGAGTCGTCCAGGAAGTGCAGCCGGACGTCCTCGTCGTCAATGAACTCACCAACAACACCCAGGAGGACGAACACACCAATAGAACGAACATCGACGCGTTCGTCGAGAACTACCTCAGCGTCCCACAGCGAGACGACCTCGACGGCATCGACTACGAACACACGCTCCAGCCGGAGAGCAATACCGGCGTCCTCCCGGACCAGGACTACGACTTCAACAAGGACGGAACGGCCGGCGAACGGCCGGGTGACGCGTACGGGTTCGGGGAGTATCCGGGCCACTACGCGTTCGCGATCGCGAGCAACTACCCGATCGACGAATCGAACCTCCGTTCGTTCCAGACGTTCAAGTGGGCGGACATGCCCGGGAACCTCATCCCGGTCGCGGGCGAGGACGGCGTCGTCACGGATCCCGAGGGCGACGACCTCGCGCTCTACCTCACGGAGGAGGAACTCGACGTCTATCGGCTCTCTTCGAAGACCCACATCGACGTCCCGTTCGAGGTCGAGGGGGGGACGGTTCACGGTCTGTTCGCGCACCCGACGCCGCCCGGCTTCGACGGCGTGAACAACTTCAACGGGAAGTGGAACCACGACGAAGTCCGGTTCTTCGCGGATTACGTCGCTGGCGCAGAGTACATCTACGACGACAGCGGCGTCCACGGCGGTCTCGACGACGACGCCTCCTACGTCCTGATGGGCGACATGAACGCGGGGCCAGGCCTGGGGCGGGACGAGCGTCCGCTCACCCCCGCCCAGGAGTTCCTCATCGACAACGACGACTTCGATACCGACCGTCTCCCGAAGAGTCCGGGCGGGGCGCAGCGCGGTCTCCCCACCGCGACACGGGTCGGCGGCGATGTCGAGGGCGTCGTCGAACAGATCGACTACGTCCTCCCCTCTCCGGACCTGTCGCTTCGCGCCTCCTCGGTCGTCTGGCCGAGCGAGAACGCGACGAAGCGGAACCTCGGCGAGGACGTCAGTCTCGCCTCGGATCACCGACTCGTCTGGGCCGACATCGCGACCCATCCCGGTCACTGACGGCATTCGATCGCTCACTCTCGATACTCGCCTACGATACGAACTCGGCCGTCGGAACTAGCGGCCGAGCCCTCCTTTTGTGACACCGAGGGTTTGACGATATTGCCGGTCCGGTCTCGCAGCAAGAGGAGGCGTACTGATGCCAGCGACTGAGCATTAGTTCCTGCTGTACGAGTCTATCCCAGATGAGGAGTGGTCTGACTAGCCGACATGGGGGTGCCACGTTTGTACGTCGTCACCGCACGGACCGTAACTGATAATCGGTCGAGTAAGAGCGTACCCGACAAAAACGTCGGCGTCGAAAGTATTGGTTAAGATTCGTACCGGGTGTCGGCGTGAGCTATCAGCGTCCCCGTCTCGATATTCTATGCCAGTAGTCGTCAGAGGTACACATCATGGGTCACTCGACCGTACCTCCGACGAAACGGCGTTAGACAGCTCATCGAACTGTCCTGTCCCCCTCAACGACGTGCTCCGGACGGGTGTGTTCTATCGATTTCTGTGGACTAACATTATTAGTCTATGTGTCAGATGTCACTTCTATGCCTGCAGACACGATCATCAGGGGAGGGACGCTGGTGCAACCGGGTGGGACACTCGATGCGAGTATCGCGATTACGGGAGGGAAGATCGCCGCGATCGGTACCGAATCGGAACTCCCCGACGCAGCGGAGGTGATCGACGCGTCGGGAAAGTTCGTTCTCCCCGGCGCGGTCGACGTTCACGTTCACCTCGACGATCACTTCTCGAACGACACCTACGAGACAGCCTCGAAGGCGGCGGCGCTCGGTGGGACGACGACGGTGATCGACTTCGCCTGGCAGGCCTGGGTCGGGGAGGCGAGCCTCTTCGAGGAAGAGAGCACACTCGTCGAAGGGATCGACCGGAAGCAAGCCAAAGCCGAAGGTTCGCTCATCGACTACAGTCTCCACGGGGCGATCACCCGCGAGGACCCGACGATATTCGACGAGTTGCCCGAAGTCATCGACCGGGGCGTCACCTCGATAAAGCTCTTTACCGCATACGAGTTCGGCTTGCCGAACGGGTTCATCAACAAGGTGTTCGCAGCGGCCGCGGACTACGACCTCGTAGCCGTCCTTCATACGGAGGATTCCTCCGTCTGTGAGGTGATCACCGAGCAGTTCAAACGCGAAAGCAAAGGCGAGGCCGAGTACTATCCGAAATCTCGGCCCGATTACGCGGAGGCGATGGCAGCCGACGACGCCATCCGGATGGCGATGGAGGCTGGCTGTCGGTACTACGGTATCCACACGACCTGTCGGAAGGCCGCAGACGTCATCGAGCAGCACCGCGCGGCCAATCGGAACATGATTCGCGCCGAGACGTGCACTCAATATACCGTGGCCGACGACTCACTGTTCGAGGAGGTCGGTCTGCTCCCGATGGCAGCGCCGCCGTTACGGAAACCGGACGACAACGAGGCCATGTTCGAACATCTCGAACGAGGGACGATCGACGTCGTCTCGACAGACCACTGTGGATACACGCGCGAGCAGAAGCAGGTCTATCCGTGGTGGGAGGGTACCTACGGGATGAACTCGCTCCAGCGGAGCCTGCCGGTGTTCCACGACGAGGCGGTCGCCGAACGCGGGTTCAGTTACCCGTTCCTCGTTCGGAAATTGGCCGCAAACCCGGCGCGCATCTTCGGGTTGACGAATAAAGGGACGCTCGACCCGGGAACGGATGCCGACCTCGTGGTCTTCGACCCGGACGACACCGACCCGATCGACCCGGAGGACAACGCCTCGATCGCTGACTTCTCGGTCTACGAGGGACGCGAGGTCGGCACGGTCGAGAAGACGTTCGTCCGCGGCGAACTCGTCGCTGATGGGGGGGAAATTGTCGGACACCTAGGTCACGGCGAGTTCGTCGAGCGTGGGATTCCAGAGTGGCGGACGTGAACCGAAGGCCCAGCATCTATCTACGGTTCACCCATACGCAGTGGTCTGCGGGATTCGTTCGTTGCTCGGGTACGTCACCGACTACGTCCTCCGATTGACGCACCGGCCGGCGGCCGTCGTGAAAACCGACGTCAGCGAGTGGCGAGTGAACGTCCGCTACCGGCCATCGTCTGGTGTGAGACGGGCGCGGCGGCGGTCGAACTCCTCGTCGTCGATGTCGCCACGAGCGTACCGTTCCTGGAGGACAGCGAGCGCCCTGTCCTCAGCGCGGCCGTCCGTTCGGGATCGAGTCGCCAGCCAGTAGACGAGATAGGCCGGGAGGGCGACGAGGAGGGCCATCCACAGCAGGCCGAGGAGCATCGTCCCCCAGCCCCATCCGCCCCACCCGACCATATGGCCGTCATTCCACGTACCGCCGTGCCACCCCCACATCGTCGTATCCGGGACGGTCGCGTGCGTCAGGGTCACTCCGCCGACGACGGCCAGCGACAGTGCTCCGACGACGATGAGTCCCAGAGAACGGAGTCCGCGCGATTGAATTGGGTTTTGCATGATCGTACGTCCGAAGAGAGCTCGGCGTGGTTAGCCGAGGATGTATTCGAGGGCGGGGTAGCGCTCGACGAGTGGTTGGCCGCCGACCTCGTACCGTTCGATGTACTTGTCGAGCCCGAGGATGCGGCCGGCGCCGAACGCCGCGACCGCGAGGAACACGAGCATGTACGCGAAGTCGCCGTTGATGAACCCGTGGGCCATGTCCCAGTTCCCGAAGTAGAACATGAGCATCATGAGCGCGCCGAAGAACGCCGCGAGGCGGACCATCGCGCCCACGAGCAGGCCGAGGCCGATGAGCAACTCGCCCCACGGCACGGCGACGTTCGCGAACTCGACGAACCACGGCGTCGAGCCCATCCACGCGAACATCCCGGCGAGCGGGTTGCCGTTCGTCGCCGCGACGTTCGACAGGTAGCCGCCAGCGGCGAACTCGCCGGTGATCTTCGTGAATCCGGAGTACGCGAACGCGTAGCCCATCATGAGGCGGAGCGCGAGCACGAACCACGCGCTGAGGCTGTGGACTTTCCCGCCGACGGTCAGGCCGCCGACTCTGCTCTCGAGCTGGTTCATACCGGAGTCGAGTGTGGACATAGTTATTGCACCTTCAATCAACCGTAGGTGGCAGGAGACGATATAACAGCGAGCCAGCGTTCTGAGTCAGAAAATCGGCGGGCTATATTACCCTCCTGTCACGAGTACGGACGTGTGACCGAGGAGCCCGCCCCGTCGGAGGTCTTCGCCACCCTCGACGACGAGTACGCCCGCGACATCCTCGTGGCGACGAAGACGGACCGGCTGTCTGCGAAGGAACTCAGCGAGGAGTGCGACATGTCGCGCCCGACCGTCTCCCGACGCGTCACCCGCCTCGTCGAGCAGGGGTTCCTCGAGGAGTACACACACGTCGACCCCGGAGGCCGGCACTACAGCGAGTACGAGGCGCGCCTCGAACGCATCGAAGTCCTCCTCCAGGCGGAGGGCTTCGACGTTCGAATCGACGTCCGGCCGGACCCCGCCGACCGGATCACGACCATCTTCGAAGCGATGCGGAGAGACTGACTCATGGAACACACGTTATTCGTCATCGGGAAACTGTTCACGACCGTGTTGGCGCTGGTCATCGCGTACCAGGCCTACCGCGGATACCAGCGCCACCGCACGCCGTTGCTCCTGTACGTCGCAGCCGGTTTCGCACTGGTCGGGCTCGGCGGTCTCCTCGAGGGCGTACTCTTCGAGGTCGTCCACGTGTCGCTCTTCGAGGCCGGATTCGTCGCGGCAGTCGTCACCGCGATGGGGATGATGTCGATTCTGTACGCCCTGTACGCCCCGAATCCCTGAGTGGTCGGGGCGCGACAGTGATCGCGGTGCTTCTCGGGCGTGACGCCGGTCATGCACGACTTCTGGGCGGTCGGCGACTCCGCGCGGAGCAACTGGCCGAGAACGTACGGCGCGGGTGGGACGTGACGAAGGCGGCACCACTCGTCCGCAGCAGAGGAATGGTTATTACCAACCGTGTGCATCAGTCACATGGGGTCGACCATGGGATCACCAATCGACGACATCGCGTATCTCGCGCGGTCCGAGCACCGGGCCCCGACGCTTGTCGCACTGACCGTCCGTCCTCGGAGTCGGTCCGAACTCTGGGAGATGACTGGTGTCTCGTCGTCGACGATCCGACGGACACTACGCGAGTTCGACGACCGCCAGTGGATTCGCAGGGACGGGTATCAGTACGAGACGACGCAGTTGGGCTCCTACATCGCGTCCGCGATGGCTGAACTGATCGACTGCTTCGAAACCGAGCGCAAACTCCGCGACGTCTGGAAGTGGCTCCCGGACGAGGAAAGCGGCTTCACGATAGACTTGTGTGCCGATGCGACCGTAACGATAGCTGACGCCGACGACCCGTACGGCCCCATCAACCGATTCCGCACGCTCATCAGGGAGACCGACACGTTCCGATTCATCGAGTCCTCCCTCGCACTCTGTGAGCCGCATCGGGACGAGTTCTGCCAGCGGGTCATCGATGGCATGGAAGCGGAGATCATCGACCCACCGAGCGTCGCCAGGTACATCCGCTCGACGTACCCGGAGTTGGCGTCCGAAACCCTCGCGAGCGGGAATCTCACCGTCTGGTTGCACGACGATCTCCCGCCATACGGGATCGGCATCTTCGACCGTCGGATTGCGATATTCGGCCACGACCCGGACAGCGTCACGGTCCGTGTGTTGCTCGACACCGATTCGGAGGACGCTCGCGAGTGGGCGGAGTCACAGTACGAGTTCTACCGTCGCCAGACTCCAACCGTCCCACTCGAAACCGTCGTGGATTGACGAGACACCCGCCTCGAAGTCGAGCGACCACACCCCGTCGGTCCCACGGTCCTACCGCATCACTACCCGCGTATGTGAGTAGAGAACGGGGAATCGAATCGCCCGGCATGTGGGTCGCCCTTTCCAACCGGTACCGACTGGGCATCGTCTGCACGGGCGTCAGTCGCTGCCGGTTCGTTGCAACGTGGACACGCCGTCAGCGAGCGCTGGTGTGCCACGAGTTAGCTACCTAACGGTCGACCCCGTATCGATTCTGCCGGAAGGCAACTGAACCACTATGGGACAAGCACACAAACTCGACTGCGAATCGGCAGCGGCCGATTGCCGGTTCATCGTCCAGTCGGAGAACGAAGCCGAAGCGATCGAACTAGCCAAGAACCACATGAAAGAGGTGCACGGGGCGAACTACACGGACGACGAACTTCGTGCGGACCACCTGCAGGTCGTGTAACGATGACGACTGACAAGCAGGTGTCCCACGGGGTGGACCTCGAGACACTCGAGGGGTTCGCTGCGTATGCGGCTGCCAACCCGGACGATGTACAGCTCGGGCTCGGTGCCCGGTCGACCTACGAGGGGACGTGCGCTCACAGCCTCGCACAGATAGACAGCTACACGCTCGGCGGCGAAACGATCGCACGCGAGACCCGTGAATACACGATTCCCTACGGGGCGTGGAAAGAGGTCTTAGACGCGGGCGGGTGGGTCGGCGGGACCGACCGGCTGGAGCCGATCGAGGCCGCGCTCTCCGCGCTGGCCTCGTGTATCAACGTCGGCATCACCATCAACGCCGTCGCCAACGGCGTCGACATCGAGTATCTCCAGACTCGCGTCCGAACCGAGTTCGATCCGAGGGTCCTTTTCAGCCTCGAGGACCTCGGAGAAGCCGGTGCGGTCTTCGAGAACCTGACCGCTGAAATCGAGATCGAGAGCCCGGACCTCGATAAGGACCAGATCGACGAGTGGGCGCGGCGTGCGCCAGTGTATACGCTCGTCTCGCTCGACCAAGATATCCAGCTCACGGTGAACACGCCGCCCGAGGTGGCGGCCGACGACTGATCGAGGTGACGACATATGCCAGAGTCACTCGACATCGACCGCCTCGAGCGGGCCGTCAAGAGCGTCTATCGGGACGTCGCGGAGGAACCGGCCGAGGAGTATCACTTCGAGATGGGTCGTCCCCTAGCGGAACGGCTTGGCTACCCGGACCGGGACCTCGACACGATTCCCGAGGAAGCGCTAGAGTCCTTCGCCGGCGTCGGATACCACTTCGATTTCGCCGGCCTCGACGAGGGAGACGACGTCCTCGACCTCGGAAGCGGGTCGGGCACGGACGTCTTCGTCGCGGCAGTCCACGTCGGGGAGTCGGGAAGCGTGACCGGGGTGGACATGACCGACGAGCAACTCGTGAAGGCGCGGCACTTGCGTGACGAGGGGGAGATGGACAACGTCTCCTTCGAACGGGGATACATCGAGGATCTCCCGTTCGAGGACGGGACGTTCGATGTCGTCCTCTCGAACGGGGTCATCAACCTCTCGCCGGACAAACAGCAGGTGTTCACGGAGGCGAATCGCGTCCTCACCGCTGGGGGGCGCATCGCCATCTCGGACATCATCAGCGAGGAACCGATGCCCGAGAGCATCAAGAACAACGAGGACCTCTGGGCGGCCTGTATCGGCGGTGCCGAACAGGTCGACCGGTACACGAGGCTCATCGAAGCGGCCGGATTCGAGGTGAGAGACGTCCGGGACAATCAGCAGTACGAGTTCGTCTCGGCGCAGGCGGCGAACGCGTGTCAGCAGTACGGCGTGAAGAGCATCTCGCTCGGCGCGCGCACGTGATCACTATGGCAACCGAACAATCAATCGCAGACGAACGGGAAGACCAGACCGAACTCGGGGCACCGCTCCGGAACGGGTCCCTGCTGATGGCGCTCGCCGGCATCGCGTTCATCGGCTACGGGATCGTATTTCTCGTGTTGAACTTCGCGGGAAGCGGGTTCGAACTCGGAGTCAGCACGCTCGACGGAATGACGAAAGCCGACCTGAATCCGACGGTGGCGTACTACATCAGTCACCTGCACGTCGCCACTGCCGCGTTCATCATCTCGACGGGAATCGCGGTCACAGCGCTGTCGTGGTACGGCGTGCGGCAGCGACTTCGGTGGGCGTGGGCGACCGCGGTCGTCGCCGCCGTCGTCGGCCTCGCGCTCGCGCTCCCGATGCACTACACGGCGGACGCGTTCGCCCACGACTGGGTGACCCACCTCGGCCCCATCTACCTGGCGACGATCGTCTTCGTCGTCGGCGTCGTCATGGCCTATCGTGGCTTGACCACGACGTAACTGTGGTCCGTACACCAGCCAACGCACGGATGAATCCACTCTCCATCGTTGTTTTGCACGGCGGCGGCGTCTATGAGATTACGTTCCTCGAATACCTGCTCGGTGTCGGGAGCTACCTGGTCGCTTTCGGTGGACTCGGTGGCATCGTGTACTGGGGATTCGAAGCTATCAGTCCCACTCACTCCGAGGTCACCGAACCCCCGGACGGCAGGGAGGACGACCTGTAACCGAGGACGGTCGTGTCGAGATACCTCGCGTCGCTACCATGTGCTTCCTGCGAAGTTCTCGACCTACAACGAGTTCAGTAGACCCGGTAAACCAGTGTCGCCGATAGGTCCTGGCGGTCCGCCAGAGTCTATTGCCTCCTCGACGAGTGCGGGGCTCGCCGTGATGGTGAGTTCCCGGTACACCGGTGAGAACGATGGCGCTCAGAGGCATCTACGAGACTGACTTCGACGACAGAGGGCGAAGCCGAGGCGGTCGCGTACGTGGTCGCTCAGCACTTCGGGTTCGATGGGAGCACCTCCGCGCTGTTCGTCGCAGCGTGGAGCAGTGAGGCCGTCGACACCATCAACGAGCGAACCCAGCGACTCCAGCGGACAGCTCTCGACCTCATCGAGGCAATCGGTGAGCGTTTCGAGCAGTACATGGTACGCGTCACACCCTGCCTGCGGGCCTCTAGCTACGTCGCTTAGTTCACAATGTACACACGATGGGCTCTATTACGAAGCGTGGACAGTTCAGAGCGCCCCATCGGGGTCTCGACCGAGCCGACGCCTGGTGGCCGTCCTCGGTGCTGACCGACGGACGTGCTGCTGACTGCGCTCCGTGAGTATCTCCAAGACGCTGCACACGACGGCGCGCTCACCCAGGAGATCGGCGCGGCATACTACGATGATGAGACCTCCTTCGAGCAACTCTCGACACTGAGCGCCCAGGCGACTCGTACGGTCTAACGCCCCTCTGCGTCGGAAGCCGTGAGTAGATATCCGATGATGTGACAGGAATTCGAGAGTTGCTCGCTCTATTCTGGAATCATTGTCGTCCGGAGGACCGCGAGTGGAGTCGCTAGTCGTCAGCAGCGAGCGTGTCTTGTGGCCCGATTTTGAAGACGTCCTCGTCGGGAACCGGCTCCTCGTAGGTCGTGACTTGCTGTTTGGAATAGGCCCGTGGACCGAGACGGGATTGGAATGCTGGAATGACCTCCTCCGCGAACCACTCGAGTGACTGGTTCCACTTGTACTGGGGCAGGCCCCAGTCGTGGTGGTTGATGAGGAGCTGGCCGAACGGACCGACCCGATCGTGGAGCGCTTTGATCTGTTTGACGACATCGTCCGGCGACCCGATGAGGAACGGAACGTTCTCGACCATCCATTCGACCGTCAGGTCCTCGACCTCCTGATCGGCGTCCCGTTTCATGAACGGAGCAAGCCCGATGTCGAACATGTACTCGTAGTAGCCCTCGATGCCACTTCGGAGGTCCTCGAGTGCCTGTTCTTTGCTCTCTGCGACGTACACTTCACGGGTGATACACCAGCTCTGTCGTGCTTTCGCTGGATCACGTCCCGCCTCTCTCGCCCCTTCTTCGATGGCCTCCCCCGCTTCTTCGAGACTGACGCAGGCGGGATTGTTCGGCGCCTCCATCGGGATGAAGCTGATGCTCAAGGGGCGGTGGCCGTCCTTCGCGGCGTTGTAGAACGTACTCCGGGAGGTGAGGCCGGCCACGGACGAGAGCGGTTCCTCCTGGTACGTCGGGAACTGGACCATCCGAGCTTCGTACTGGTAGAATTCGCCGTCGTAGTCGGTAGGTTCCTCGGCGTCGAGGTACGTCTCGATGACGTCGATGGCCTCCCACATCCGGTCTTTCATCTCGTCGTCGGTGGCGTTGAACATCTCCATGTCGCTCATCAGCGCGCCGCCACCGAACCCGAGAATCGTCCGTCCGTGAGAGATCTGGTCGAGGAACGCGAGCCGTTCTGCGACCGCGAAGGGGTCGTGGATGTCATACGGGAGGTTGACCGTCGCCGGCATCAACTTGATCCGGTCCGTGACCTGCGCGATCCGCGCGAGTTGCATCTCGGGGAGGGGGACCGTCTCGTGTCCACCGCTGTGGTGTTCCCCGACCCAGTACTCGTCGAACCCCAGTTTGTCCGCGAGTTGTGCTTCCTCGACCATCTGGTCGAGTGCGAGCGTCCAATTCGTGTGTGGTCGCCACGCTGGTTGTGCGAAGATGCCGAAGTCGAGTTCGAAGTACATGCTGTTTGACACCACACTGCACTCCCGAACGATCGAGCATAAGGATTTCGTCGGGTCGTGGAGTTCGGTGTGACTATCGAGCGGGCTCGAAACGCGCCCTGTTCGAGAGGGACAACCTGCGTCATAGACGCCTGATGACAGTCCCTGTGAGGGGTTGGCACCCGGTGATCTCCCATAGTCGTACTCACCGACGCCTGACTTTTCGGTCGTCAGATCGCCGTCGACAGACGCTCGATGTAATCGTTGGTCCGTCCAACAGCGCCTTTTTATCCGAGACGACTCGCGATATCCTGCAGCAGCCACACCGTCAACGTCCGACAATCCCTTGACAGCGCACCAATCATCGGTCGAACGGGAAGCACGGGTGCTTCCGTTCGTGATCGAACCGGAAGTGGGTCTGTTCGGGATGCGCGTACCGCCAAACCCGTTCTGGTTCAGTCGTTGCGTACGTACGGGACGGACCGCTGAGAGGGGTTTCGAATAGAGAGACGCGGATGGAACCGTACGGATGCTCGGTGGTAACACTTAACGCGATATGGCTCCACTGGGGGAGCCAATATGACGTTAGCGACGGTTCGGAGATATCACCCGACTCGGACCCCTCCCTCGAAGGAGGCGGCGGTCGTGGTAGGGGGAAGTATGGCCGGTCTCCTCACTGCCCGGGTCCTCGCGGACAGTTTGCGGGAGGTAACCGTGATCGAGCGGGACCCAATTCCCCCCGAACCGATCACTCGCCGGGGCGTCCCCCAGGGCAGGCACGTCCACCTGTTGCTCGAGTCAGGGCGCGCTACCCTCGACGATCTGTTTCCGGGATTCGGCGAGGAGCTCGCGAGGGAAGGCGGGGTGATACTCGACGGCTCGCGCGACGTGATGCACTACCAGGAGGGCGACTATCTCGTCGACGGGACTCGACAGTTCCCGTTGTATTTCGCCACCCGACCACTCTTCGAACACGTAGTTCGGCGACGCGTGGCCGACCTCGACGCGGTCACGTTCCGGTCGCGGTGCCAGTGGACCGATTACCTCGTGGATGGATCCGCCACGACCGTGACGGGAGTCACCGTCGACGCAGCGGAGGGCGGCTCGGAGGAATTGGATGCCGATCTGGTCGTCGATGCGACCGGTCGGACGTCCCGGACGCCGACGTGGCTACAGACGCACGACTACGACCCGCCGCAAACCGACGAAGTTCGCGTCGATATGGCCTACAGTACGGCGTACATCGAACGGCCCGCCAACGACCGAAAGATGGTCCTGGCGGCCCCATCACCCGAACTCGGTCGTGGCGGATCGACGTTTCCGGTCGAAGACGGTGGACGGCTCGTGACCCTGTTCGGACTGCACGGCGATCATCCGCCGACGGACGAGGACGGACTGATCGAGTTCGCGTCGTCCCTCCCCGTCCAGCGATTCGAACGGCTTCTCGATACGCGGACGTGGCTCTCCGAGGATATCGCACACTACCCGTTCCCGACCAGCATCCGCCGGCGCTACGAGGGCCTGGAGCGGTTTCCGGAGGGGTTACTCGTCGTCGGTGACGCCCTCGCCAGTTTCAATCCGATCTACGGTCAGGGGATGTCGGTCGCGGCCCTGGAGGCGCTGGTTCTGCATCGCACACTCGCGGACGGGAGCCGCGAGGATCTTGGGCTGCGCTTTTTCGACCGTGTCGAAGACATCGTCGACATCGCCTGGACGTTGTCCGTCGGCGGGGACTTCGTGTTCCCGCAAACCGAGGGCCCGAAGCCTCTCGGTACCGATCTGACCAACAGGTATATATCCCGCCTGTTGCGTGGGTCCCACGACGACCAAGTGCTCCGGGAGGCGTTCGTCGAAGTGCTCATGATGGAGCGGCCCCCGACGACACTGTTCTCCCCTCACATCCTCTGGCGCGTCCTCAGGTCGAACACGTGAGCGGGAATGCAACCACGTTCCGCGTACGCTTCGCCGTGTCACAGTGGACCGATAGAATGTCGAGTCAACAGGGTTGGTTCGGTGAATACAGATTCCGTGTTCAGCCCGGATGTATCGACGACTACCGTAGAGGCCAGTGAAGGCAGGGAGCTCGGCTTCGTGAGAGACCTAGATGCCACCCGAACGCTGACAATCGTGCCATCCTCGCTAACGTTGTCTCGTGCACACTGATAGCGAAATCGACGTGGCGACCCTATTTAACTAGAAGGTTTAATACTTGGCGAGTCATACACTTAACTAGATGGTTGAACAACAGCCGGACGACCTGGATCTCGACGCGATTTTCCACGCGCTGGCCCACCCGGTCCGCCGGGGTCTCCTCGAACAGCTCGCTAACGATTCCAAGAGCGTTAGTGAGCTAGCCGACCCCTACGATGTCTCGTTGGCTGCCGTCTCGAAGCACCTTCGCGTGCTCGAGGACGCGGGCCTGCTCGATGTCGAGGCGGACGGGCGGGTTCGACGCTGTCATCTCGACGCTGCGCCGCTGAGCGAGGCGTTCGGGTGGCTCACCCGGTACCGCGTCCTCTGGGACGACCGGCTGACGGCGCTGGCCGACCATCTGGAGGACGAAGACCAATGACAGACACCGACCCAGACGACGGAGTACCGTCCGAGGAGTCCACGACGACTGAGGAACGGAGCGTGACCGTCGATCGCGTGATCGCGGCCTCCCCCGAGCGAGTCTACGAGGCGTTCGTCGATCCCGACGAACTCGCCGCATGGCTCTCGCCGGAAGGCTTCTCCTGTGAAATCCACGAGTTCGACGCCACAGAAGGAGGAACCTTCCGCATATCGTTCAACGCCGAGGTCGAGGAACTAGAACCGCTTGCCCACACCTTCCACGGGACGTACGAAGAACTGGTTCCGGGAGAGCGGATCGTCTATACAGAGACGTTCGAATCCGATGACCCGGGAATGACCGGAGACATGACAACTACAGTTACCTTGGACGCGGTTCCCGAGGGGACCAAGGTCACCGCTCGCCAGACAGGGATTCCCGATGCCATTCCGCCGGAGGACGCCGATGAGGGCTGGACCGACTCCCTCGGAAACCTCGCGGACATCGTCGAGAACGCGTAGCCATAATCGAAACCGACGTCACGCGTCTGGCGATTCGATGGGCGACTACGCCGTCACAGGAGCGTTCCTCGGCCCCGAGGAGGACGTGGGCAGTGCCGTTCTCAAGACGGTCGAAGACGAGAAGCAAATCTCCGGGGGGAGTGGGGCCTATCGCGGAGGTGCCCGAGGTGCCCGTCGGGGAGGTGGAGGCCCACAGACGCGTCGTCGTTGCACCACCGTGACCTCCCGAAGCTCACCGATGCAGGTGTCGTCGAGTTTGATCATACGATGAGCGACGAGCGATAGTCGATATTGACTGACGACGGGGACTGTATTTCGCTGCCGTAGGAGGCGGTGCATCATGACCGATGCTGCAGAGTAGGCACTGAGAGGAGCAGACTGATACAGGCACAACGACTCGACCCGCTGGTCCCCAGCCTCGAGGCCGGTCGTGTGACGGTTCACGAACGTGTCGTATGTGGAGGAACAATTTGCCGGTACTAAGGACCGCTGGTTACGGTCTTCTGGGAGTTCCGTTCGTCGTAAGAATCGCTCAGAAGCGATAACTGCTCTACTTCCGATTACAGTGGACAATCCGTCCGTCCACGACACAGGCAGAAATCCCACGAACGAAGACGTACATCATCGTTCACACGGTAGTGGTGGCGGGGCGCGTGATATCAATGAACACAGTCGAACGATGGAAACAGGAGAAACATCCCCTCGATGTCATCGAAGACGTCTACGAGTACGCCGAGGGAGGGCTCTCTTTCGAGGAGATCGAAGACCGGGCCGGCGACGGCGAATGGGAGCGTCTGAAGTGGGCCGGCATGTACGCCCACGGTCGCCAGGACGACTACTTCATGCTTCGGACGAAGGTGCCCGGAGGACACCTTACTCCCGAGCAGACCGAGGTCATCGGCGAAGTGGCCGACGAGTACGCCACCGCGCCCGAGCAGTACGGCGGTGCAGAACAGAACGCTATCTGGGGGGACGCCTTCCTCGACATCACGACGCGCCAGGACATCCAGATGCACTGGATCGAGGTCGAGGACATGCCTGATATCTGGGAGCGCTACGACCAGGTCGACCTTACGACCGTCCAAGGCTGTGGTGACAGTGCACGCAACGTTCTCGGCTGTCCAGCCGCGGGACTCGACGAGCACGAGTGCTTCGACGCCCAACCCGTCGTCGACGCTGTCTCCGAGTTCTTCACCGAGAACCGGGAGTACGCGAACCTCCCGCGGAAGTTCAAGATGACCGTCACCGGCTGCCGGGAGGACTGTGCTCAGTCGCAGATCAACGACGTCGGGCTCGTACCGGCTCGTAAGACGGTCGACGGTGAGGATATCTACGGTTTCCACGCGCGCGTCGGCGGTGGACTCTCGGATGGGCCTCGCATGGCATCGAACCTAGACGTGTTCGTCCGCCCCGAAGACACCGTCGAGTTCTGCCGTGCGGTCGCCCAGACGTTCAAGGAACTCGGCGACCGCCACAACCGTGGAGTCTGTCGGATGCGCTATCTCGTCCAGCAGATGGGGCCACAGAAGTTCGAGACGGCGGTTCGCGACCGCTGTGACGTCGATCTGGTTGAGCGCGGGCGCGACCTCACGCGAGGATACCGTGGTGACCACATCGGCATCCACGAACAACGCGAGGACGGTCTCTACTACGTCGGATTCAACGTCGTCGCTGGTCGCATGGGTGGTGATGAGTTCACCGAGGCGGCCAGGGCCGCCCGTGAGCACGGAACCGCCGACACCTCGATCCGGCTCGCCACGGACCAGAATTTCCTCATCACCCACGTTCCAGAGGACGACCTCCCCGCCCTGCTGAACGAACCGTTCGCGCGCACCTACGAACACGACCCGGGGCCGTTCGCCCGCGGTGCGGTCGGCTGTACTGGCTCGGAGTTCTGCAACTACGGCATCATCGAGACGAAAAAGCGCGTCTACCGCTGGGCCCGCGCCCTGGACCGTGGCATCGACGTGCCCGCCGACCTCGACGTGGTCCGGATGCACATGTCTGGGTGTTCGGCCTCCTGTGCTCAACCGCAGATCGCCGATATCGGTTTCCGTGGTGAGACCGTCAAAATCGACGATCCCGAGGGGACGACGAACGAGGAGGGCGACAACATCGTCGAGGGGATGGACCTCGGTCTGGGCGGTAGTCTCGGTCCGGACAACGAGTTCCTCGATTGGGTCGAACACGCCGTCCCGGCCCGCGCCGTCGTTCCCGCTCTCCAGCAGTTGTTCGACGTCTTCGCCGAGGAACGCGAGGCGGGCGAGCGCTTCTACGAGTGGACGCGACGAGTCAACAACGACCGGTTGCGGACGGTCATGCAACGAGCCGACGCGAACGTCTCCGGAGGTGTCCCCCATGGGGACTGACGAGACCAGCCACGGTCCCCTGCCTGGCGTGCCCGACGACGGCAGTTCCACCGGCGGTGACGCCTGCGGCTGTCCCGACGAGCGAGGATGCGGCTGTGAAAACCCAGCCGCAGCCGCCGATGGGGGCGTCCGTCCCAGCAACGTCGACAGTGAGGGCAATCTCACGGCGCTGACGTTCACGACGCCCACCGAGGAGAAGAGCCAGGACGTCTCCGAGGGGCATCCGAACCGGCGCGTGCAGGTGCCCGAGGGCGTGGACCTCGACACGCCCGGCTACTCGATTCGTCGCGAGATGAACGACATCGAAGAACCCGATGACAAGACGTGGTTCATGGAGCTCGACGCGGCGGTAATCGACGCGGACCGCTGCATCCAGTGTGGCACCTGTGTCGCCGCCTGCCCATCCGACTCCATCGGCATCGGCGAGGACGGCCTGCCCGAACTGGTCAAGATGTGTACAGGCTGTTCGCTCTGTTGGGACTTCTGCCCGCGCGGGGGGCTTCGCTACGAGCGCCAGTGGAAGATAACCGGCGGTGAGGACAACGTCACGGGCGCCGGTGATCCCATCACGGAGTTTTCCGCGAAGGTCGACGAGGAATGGCGCGAGAACGCCCAGGACGGCGGCCTCGTGACGAGCGTCCTCCTCCACTTACTGGAGGCAGGGAAGATCGACGGCGCGCTCATCGCCACCGAGAGCGAAGACGAACCCTGGAAGGCCGAGAGTCTGCTCGCGACCACGCCCAGAGAGCTCGTCGAGAACGCGGGCAGCTTCTACAATCAGACGATGGCGCTGGGTTCCCTCGACGTCGACCAGTGGCGCGAGAAACTCCCCGAGAAGGACCCCGAAGAGCTCTCGTTGGCACTCGTCGGGACGCCCTGTGAGATCGAGGGCATCCGCGCGCTGCAGGATTTCGAGTGGGACTACGCCAGCCAGGAGGAGGGCGTCAGGGCCATCGACTACACCATCGCCCTGATGTGTACGAAGAACTTCAACTACCATCGTCTCATCGGCGACCAGCTTCAGGAGAAACGTGGTATCGACCCCGAAAGCATCGGTAAGATGGACGTCCTGCACGGCAACATGATCGTCTACGATAGGGAGGGAGAGACGGTTCTCAAGGAGGACATCGAGGAGTTCCACGGCGCGGCACTGAAAGGCTGCAACGAATGTGCGGACTTTACCGGCTACTGTGCGGACCTGACGGTCGGCTCGGTCGGCTCGAGTGACGAGTACTCGAGCGTCATCGTCCGCACCGAACGGGGACTAGAGGCGTGGGAACTCACCGAACCCGACCTCGACTACCACGATCTGGAGGACCGCTCGGCCATCGGCGGCCTCCAGTCGTGGGACAAAAAGAAGGCCTTCGAATCCCTCCAGCGACCGTTCGACCCGGACGCGCCACGGTTCATCGAGTATACTGTTCACGCCGAGAGGTACGGGACCGAACTGAATCCACACGAGGCAGATCACTGACGCCTGCATCCCGGTCCCGATACTTAGCTGAGGAGCAGCTTCACCGTATCAGAACCGAAGGCGCTGGGACTCCTTCCTCAGGCAGGGTCGCGAAGCCCTGAGCAGAGGGGTACGGTCCCCCATTCGATAGGTTGCGACGAGGTACCACCCCTAGATGTCCGTCTCTATTTCGTCCGGCATCTCACGGTTTTCCGGGCGCGTCGACGGTACACAGACCGTCACGGCAGATTGTCGCTTCCCGTAACGGGACGAGATTGGGTTGGTGAGTTGTTCGGGACATCGGTGTCTCTGGACTTGACGATTGGGGTGCTACTCGCAAGCTAATACAATCGAGTGTGTGACGCCGAACGGCGCAGGGCGCGCCTGCGAGCGTGTCGGGGCGTGAGGTTCCATGACTGGTTCAGACACATTCGATAATAGGGCACCCGATCACGAGCGGCTCGAAACCGAACTCCTCGCACAGGACCGGGATGCGGCCCGCCTCCGAACCGCCCGTGCCCCTCGCGGGCTAACATGCATGTGCCCTGGACGCCAGCATTGAGCGCGTTTTCGGTTGCGCCCCTCGCGGGCTTTCGCGTTCCAGCGCTTTGGGCCGTTCCGCGCGGCTTATCTCCGAGTCGGTGGTACTACTACGTGCTGGTCACCTCGCTGGCTCGTTCGGCCGACGAGGGCAGCGACCGGCACCGCTGGAGGTGGACACTCATGCTGGAATACTCCGCCGTCCGATGCGCCGAGTGTGGACACGTGTACAGTGCTCGAAAGCAGGACGGGCGATTCATCCTCTCGACGAGAGATGGGCAGTGTTCCTGTGGAGGGACAGCCTTCGAAGCGGTTGCAGGGGAGGTACGTGGAGACTGACGACAGCCTCCATCCCTCTTCCTGTGCGCGATACACACGCTCTGTAACCAGTCGGGCGGTGGTGTTAATTTTCGAGTATTTCAACAGGGCTAGGGGTTATCGATCGGGGGTTTCTGCTCGCAGCCACGAAACTACGACCCTCGTCTGTCGCACCACCGTAGTCGCCATCGAGGTGAGGGATAGAGCCTGTCTGTTTCTCGGAACACGGGTAATCGGCCGAGACGTCACATCCCCGCCTCCTGCCTGATTTTACTAATGTGGGGCCTTGTTAAGACGCAGAGATACCGGTTGGTTCGTTCGGTAAGACTACGAATCATTCATTTACTCAATCTCCGAGTTAGCATTCCGTTTGAATGAACTCGACAGACATGTCTCTCAATACTCGGATAATCAGTCGTTGATGATAACAACCGGCTGGAGTCCATCTCGTATTAAATGGTCCCGCACTCTGTGACCCATTTTTAGATTCAACCTCTACTTCAACGTTGTAGGCCCCTGTTTCAACAATATTCGAATCACCACCGCGGGAATGCTGTGTCGGGAAAATCCGATACCGACTTTCGTATTCGACTTCGGCAGAAGAAAAAAAGCCGTCAGGAGAAGTAACTGTTGTCTCTACCCATACTTCTTCGTCTCGCTCATTTGCCCACTCGATGTCGGCATACCCGGTCGAAAGCACGGACATTATTGTATAAACGCCTGCACCACCGACGACTCCTCCTCCAACTGAAAACAAGAGCTCTCTGCGCGTAGGCATACGTAAGGAAGAATGAACCGAAGAATCTACATATTTCTTCTGGTCTCTCTATCTAATCGTCATTAGCGAGCAATCTCGACATTTCTCACAGCCGCTTTCAGAACGAGTTCACGGAATTGTCCAAACCACGTTCGAGCACGGAGAGTGCCGCCATACCGCTGCTTGAGTGCAAAGAAAACGGCCTCAACAATTGACCGCCGATGATAGATATCATCGTCATGGCGGGCGTTGTGAGCCGTATCAAGTGGAGAGAACTCCCGGTGTTTGATCACTGGCCGAACGTCGGCCTCCCGAAGTTCTTCACGCAGATCGTCCCAGTCATACCCTTTGTCAGCGGTAACGGTCTGTAGTCGGTTGAGATTCCGCGTGAGTACCTGCCGCCCGACTTGTGTGTCGTGTGGTTGCTTCATCGAACAGTGAATATCCAATACGGTACTGGTTTCACAGTCTACCAATGCTATTGTCTTGACCGATCTGAAGGTATAGTCTGTCCGGTTGGCATAGTGACGGCTGGCCGAGTGGCGGTCGAAGCCAGTTGCGTCGATAGCCTGCACGTCTCCGGCATTACGAAGATCAGCAGAGAGTCGAAGAAGGGTTCGCCAGATTCCCATCTTGAGATGCTGCTTCCGTGCGCAGACACTGGTGAAGTCCGGTAGTTCGCTGGGTTCAAGATTCATTTTCTTGACGACCCCGTGCATCTCGTGGAGAACATCGAGAAGCCGTCGATATGGAAGATCAAGGTATTCACGGAGACCGTGGATGACAACGATAACCCAATCAGCGTAGCCGCCATCACCCTTCTTGACCGCTGGTGCAGGATTGCCAGGGACAGCACGTTTCGATAGTGTTACGAGGCGATCTGTGAAGCGCGAGAGACGAGTGGGCACACAAACCGGGTCTGTTTCAGCGGCCAGTTAGTTCATCGGAGTAAGGCAGTCTCGACAGCGGCTAAACAAGGCCCTAATGTGGTATCTCATTGCGACCAATCGACTCTTCCGTCCCGTTTTTGTAGCTCCTGAAGCAGACGGAGCGCTCACATCCCGACCAGCTCCTCGAGTTCCGTGAGCAACGCCCCGCGATCACCGGCATGGACCGTGACGACGGGGACTGGCGAGACGCGCACGACCTTTTCGGCAACGCTGCCCAACAGATACCGTTCGAACCCGGTCTTTCCACGGGTCCCCATCACAATCATGTCAATGTCGTTCTCGACGACGTAAGCGATGATTGCGACTGCCGGATCGCCCCATCGAACTTCGCGAGTGACGTCGATCCCCCGGTTGACAGCACGTTCAGCGATCGCCTTCGTCGCGCTGTCGCCATCTCCTTCGAGTGCTTCTCGAACCCGTTCCCGAGTACCTTCAGGAATCGATGCATAGGCCGTTTCGTCGACCACGTACAACACGTGAACCGTGGCCTCACAGAGCTCCGCGAGCGACAACGCGTGTTCCGTTACGCGCTTCATCCCGCCACTACCATCGGTCGGAACGAGGATGTCGTTGTACATAAGAACGGTATAGACATACAGAGCTAATAATCTCGGTGGCGCAGCCAGAATACCTCCCTATCCAAGCAGACGAATCGGGAGAGTATCCTCCAGCTTCTCACGTCGACGTATCGATTGTCGGGTTCGATACTCTCTCTTAGGCTCTCTTCGAACTCGTCCTCACCGTCGCCATCGTCTCCTTCCGAAACCGTCATCGATACGACGACGTGTCGCGCCCGCGCCACCAGGTGGTACGATCGTCAGAACCGCGAGCGAACGTCGTGAGTGAACGGACCAAGGAGACCCGAAGGGATGATCGAGTTACCAGCCAGCAGACGAGCTAGAGCGGAAGGGTAGGAGGGCCTCTCGTCGAATACGCGTGGGCCACCATTCTTTGCCATTAATTCCTTCAATTTTTGAGAGCAAACAAAGAGTTTATTTCGAACGGTGTCGTATGATACGAACGAGGAGGTGCGAAGGCTGCCGTCTCGCATCCCACGAGACCATGCTGCCCGGCGGACCCGACGGACGGCGTTCCAACCCGTCTGGCGCATGGCACACCGGTCACCCACCCTACCACCCTTCCGCCTCCTTTCTCGGTCCACTTCACGCGCCTGATACCGTGCGTACCGTGGGGGCCAGTCGTTCGATTGGGTGAAGAGCGATGGACGGGATGGCACGGTTGGCCATCTCCCGACGAATACGTTGGCTCCTGGTAGCCACTGTCGATGTTAAAAAGCCAGGTGGGCCGGGGAACGGTGGTCTCCGCGTGACATCGTGGGGACGCCCTCTGACAGCGTGTTGGCCCGGCGTTAACGGCTAGTCGTTACCAGCGTGGCCTCACGTAGCAACGTTCCCTTTCGGGAATCCTGCAACCCGTTCATCGAACTACATTTACTTCACTGTTACGGTCATAGAAAATATCCGGGTCATCAACAGTACAATTTTATATGACTGGTATCGGGCGATGATTGAGACTTCGCACATGTCTCCGTTGAGGCAGCCCACCAAAAACAGCGTGAGGTCGTGGATACGCCACCTCGGCCGACACTAAGGGAGAAATCGTCAGCCTCCACTGGAACGGTTTGCATCGCAGGGTGCGGTTCGACGCGTTCTGGACGGTCGACAGCTGGGACGACACGAGGATGTAGCGGGTGAGGAATCCAGAACAGCCAGTGCGACGACTGATCGGTTCGTCACCCGAATCCGGCGATTCGTCGGAGAGGACTCGGAGTGATAGTGTGATAGTTCCCGTCAGAGAAACTCGCGTCAAGCCTCGACACTGAATGCCCTTCTCCGATCGTCGCCGCAAGCAACCCGCCTCGATTAGTCGGTCGGGTCGACAGTCGCGTCGATCGCGGGGAGGTCACCGCGTTGCTCGGCCCGCATCACCCCCGCGACGAACCGCCGGAGCTGGTCGGACAGCTCCGAGCGCGTGCCGTAGTCGGTGAGTGCGACTTCGTACTCGTAGGGGACGGCATCGAGTGTCGCACTCGCGACGCCGTGTTCGCGAAACACCTGAAAGCGCGCTGGTGGTCGAGTGGGTTCGCCCTCGCCATGCCCGAGATCGAACCCCGAGAGGACGGCTCCGATCTCGATATCGACACCGTCACGAACGCCCGCTTTCGGGAGGACAAACACGACTGCGTTCTCTATGCGCTCCGGGAGGAGGGGAAGTCGAGCGCGAGGGAGCTCGGCGAAACGCTCGGCCGAAGTGAGAACGGACTGCACTACCACCTCGACCGATTGGTGGACGCCGGGCTCGTCGTCAATCGCCGACAGTCCGTTCCGGGCCGCGACGGGTTGTACTCGTACTACGAACTGACCGGCCTTGGGGCGGACCTCATCGACGCCGAGCGAACGGCGTTCGGAGCGTATTGACCGGTCGATTCCTCCTCGTGTGACCCCCACTGCCGTCAGGTTAGCTCCGCCGAAGCGTTCGCGACGGTCCACGTCCCCCGGAACAGTACACTGTGAGGGGTGCGAGGGGTACCCCCCTCGTTTCCGACGTTAGTGTCTGTTGAGTAGAACAACATATTTAGGTATCGATAATATTCGATACCCCCCTCGTTTCCGACGTTACAAGGACGAAGTCAGACGAGCGAGAGAAGCCTCGAAACGACATCACGGGATCATCGATAACCGATCGGGTTAGCACATCGTAGCGGTACGTCTCAATCAGCGAGCACCCTACTGAGACTTCGGAAACACGACAAGGTATCGGACATCTGTATCTACCACCCCCACCCCACGTTTCCGACGTTAGCAGCGAGAGGTCAGGGGGACATATCCTGAATACACTGGTTCGGCTTTATCTAGATATCTACATTAATACTAGGGGTTTATGCATGTTGTACGCTAACGGATTCCGTAGTGCGCTTCGCCTAGTTAGGTGAAGCGGTAAGTCGCTTCACTTACAGTTGCTAACAGAGTCGAAGCTATTCACCGTGGTACGGTCGTCTCTGGGGGTCTCTCGGTAGTTCACCCAAGTGGTAATCAAGGGAACCTCTGTTTCAAATGGAACGGATGGCTACCGTCGTGTGCGCTAACGTCGGAAACGAGGGGGGTGTGGGGGGCGGGTGGAGAGAGGACCTTCGCCGAACACTATCAAACCTGTAGGTATGCTACTAACGTCGGAAACGTGGGGTGTCTGACGTGTGTCAGACTGCTTTGATACGTAACCAAGCTGTTCAGAGCGAGGTTTCTGTCGGATAATCACAGACCGACGACGCGTGACCGTGCATGCCATCGTCGAAACACGTCCGCGAGAGCCGAAACAGCCCTGAAACGTCGGAAAGAAGGGTCACCGTGACTTGAACGCCTCCGCCGAAAATACACCCCCTGAACCGACTCGTCGGTGTTTACGTCGGAAATGTGGTGCCGCGCTAGTCCATAGACTTATGTGAGTCTCCTTCGCACGTGGAGACAGAATGGCCGAAGATCCACTCGACCCTGAGAAACTCTTCTCCGTCCAGGACAAGATCTTCGCCAACCGGAACCTCCTCGAGACGAGTCACGTCCCGGAACCCGACCGCATCGTCGGTCGAGATAGAGAGATCACGACGCTCGCTGGTCACCTCGAGGACGCCCTTCTCGGATCGAGCCCCGAGAACGTCATCGTCTATGGGAAGACGGGGACCGGGAAGTCACTGGTTTCACGGTGGGTCTCGCAACGTATCGAAGAGAACGCCCCGGAGGAGGTCCGCATCGCGACGACCCGGATCGACTGTTCACAGGACACGACCGAAACCCAGGTCGCTTCATCGCTCGCACGAACGTTCAACGACATTGGTGAGACGGAGACGAACGTCCCACTCACCGGTCTCAGCGCGTCGAACTACTGGAAACTCCTCTGGGAGGTACTTGACCAGCGTTACGACGTCGCCATCGTCATCCTGGACGAGGCTGATTTGATGGCGACCGACAATCCGTTGATGCGTCTTTCGCGTGCGCGTGAGAACGGGGACACGAACACGCGAATCGGAGTGGTCGCCGTCTCGAACAAACTGCAGTATCCGAACCGACTCGACGAGCGAATCGTCAGCTCCCTCCGCGCGAAGGAACTTCCGTTCCCGCCGTACGATGCTGACCAATTGACGGAAATTCTCGAGCGCCGTCGTGAGGCGTTTCGAGATGACGTTCTCTCTGAGGACGTCATTCCCCTGTGTTCCGCGTTCGCCGCCCAAGAACATGGCGACGCCCGGAAAGCGATCGATATTCTTCGCCACGCGGGGAAACTCGCGCACAAAGAAGAGGCTGACCAGGTCGTCGAACGTCACGTCCGGGAGGCCCGGCGACTGGCCGAACGCGACCGCTTCATGGAGACGACGCGGACGGCGACCACACAGGCGAAAGCCGGTCTGCTCGCACTAGCTGTCCTCTCGCTCGAACACGACCAGTCCGTGTTCACTACCTCCGACATCTACGACCGGTACTTCGCGATCGCACACGAAATCGACCTCGACGCGTTGTCGATGCGTCGCTTCCGTGATATTCTCAAAGAGCAGGCCTTCCTCGGCCTCCTCGAATCAGAGAAAGAGAACGACGGGAAGGGAGGCGGAATCCACATCGACCATCGCCTTATGGACGACCCACAACTCGTGTACGAGACGCTCATGGACGACGAACGACTCGCTGAGTGTTCCTTTGATTTCTAGTCTCTCTGTTTTGAACAGGCACACTGTTGACCGATTATGAGTACCTCTTGACAAAATTCAGTCAGTCTACTCTTGGTGTAACAATTCTAAACCTTACACACCAATGCCACTGTCCTCATCATCTCCGCCTTCCCCCTCGTCTTCGCCATCATCGGCCTCGTTGCCATCATCGTCAGCAGCGTCTTCGTTATCGGTATACACATCCACGTCCACAGAAATCGCTTCCATCAGCGTCTTAATGTTTTCCCGCTCTTGACGCCCCAGCTCACGCGGATACACACCGATAGACACCACCAGATCATCAGCCGTCTTGACAGCCTCTGTAACATGCAGATTTACTTCGACCTCTTGGCCGTCGAACTCGGCATCAGCAACAAACACTGACTCAGTCACCGATGAATCCATAATAGAGACCTCTTCATCTGTTTCATGTTGCGCATTCGAGAGACCGTCATAATTACTCGCAACCAGTTCCACCAGTTCTTTCGTGGACTTGTCCTCGACTGGGTTCACTTGCTGACCAACAACGGAGATCTGCGGCGTGGACAACACAATAAATACTGCAGCACGTTGGTCACCTAACGGCCCCATATCGACCGTTTTCTCGTGCTCGACCAGGTAGTTCGTGACGATGACATCTTCCGAGTACCCCATCGCGCCGACTGATTCTTCGATAACTAGTTCTTCCGGCTCGCTTTGTTCGTATCCAGTCTCTCTTCGTGCTTCTTTCTCGACCCCGACGGCGGTTGCCGTGTGTTCATCAACACCGGCCACCCCGAGACAACCTGCTAGCCCAATCGCTCCGGCTGTTCCCAACCCGGCTATGAGTTCACGGCGGTTCATTCATTTTTTCTTGTCTATTCAGAAAGCATGAATTTGTCGGATAGTACTGAACTGGTGACATATCTCGCGGAGGATGCCTATCACCAGGACATCCCGAACCGCCCCGAGGAGAGAGACGATGGATACGAGGTGGTGTCGAAACCGGCGGTATGATGACCGCGTAAAGTGGACTCGTTCGTACTACGTCGGTACGGCGGGAAGCGACTCGAAGGGCGCTGTCGGACAGTACATTGCTGAACAGGAAGGTGGCGACGCATGAAGCGCGTCAACGCCTTCGAGGTCGTGCCACAGACCGAGAACGACAAAGAGTGCCTTCTACGGCTACTCGACGCCTCCGCCACCCTGTGGAACGAGTTGACCTACGAACGTCGCCAGACCTACTTCGGTGACGGCGACGTGTGGGACACCTCCGAATACCGAGGACGCTACCGTTCCAGACGGATTCGACGGCTGTACCGACAGCGGACGAAACGCCGTGCCCACGCACAGAACGCGCTGGTGCGCAACCTCGTTGAACGACTGTACGACGAGGGCGTAGCGACGGTGTACGTGGGCGACTTGACCGACGTGCTGGAAACGCACTGGTCGGTCAGTGAGAACGAGAAAACGCACAACTTCTGGGCGTTAAAGGAGTTCATCAACCGTCTCGCGTGCGTCTGTGAGGAATACGGCATCAGCCTCGAAGCGGAGTCGGATGCGTGGACGAGTCAGACGCGCCCCGGGTGTGGCGACCACGAGGGAACGGTTCGCCATGAAGATACGCTGACGTGTCCGTGTGGTTTCGAGGGGCACGCCGACCTCACGGCGTCAGAGACGTTCCTTCGAGAAAACAGCGGTTGCGAAATCAGGCCGATGGCACGGCCCGTGCGATTCGAGTGGGACGACCACGACTGGTCGGGGATATCACACCCTCGTGAAAGTCCCAAAGAAGTGCACACGAACCCGCAAGTTGCCTCCATGGGTCGGTATCCGAACCCCCAACGGAGGAATCCTCGCGCTTTAGCACGGGGAGGATGTCAAACGTCTGGCGGGGTTCGTCCTTCGACCATCTTGCGGTTTTCAGTGACATCGGATCGGAGGTCAAGCCCGTAAACGACTATCAGCCCAAGTGCGAGTATCCACATGACGCCCGCCAAAATCCAGCTCAGCGCCGTGACGTTTTCGAACGGGAGTAACGTCCCCGCACTCCCCGAGCTAGCGTTGTAGCTGGCGTGGAGGATCATCGCCAGCAGAACGCTACCCTTGGTGCCACGGTACAGCCACGTGAACAGGATCGACAGTGCAAGGAGGCCGATCAGGTACGCCAGGAAATCACCACCAAATTGACTGGACCCCTCCACCATGAACAGCGGGAGGTGCCAGACCGCCCACACTGCACCGATAACGAGACTGGCAGACACTGCGTTGACGTGGTCGAGCAGGCGTGGCAGCGCGAACCCGCGCCAGCCAAGTTCCTCCTGCCCGCCCCCCACGAGGAATATGGGCACCATGCTCACTATGTGAATCAACGGCAGCGCGTAGATCGGTATCTGTTGGAACACGTCCGACTCTCCGATTGGATTTCCGAGTGTTGCGTAGACCCCGGCCGAGGCTGCAACAACGACCACTGGAATGCCGACCGCAGCGAGATACCACCGCACGCCGACGCGCCAGCGAAGAACCTGTCCGGCCCATGCACGAAGCGAATCGCCAGCGAGCCAGGTGATGATCGCAGCGGCGGCTAACGGTCCGAAGCCACCGACGACAACGACGATTCCAGTCACGAATGCGTCGTAATTGACGATACCAACGGCTCCAGGCACCCAGAAGGCCCACGAGAGGGCCAGTGTCAGCACGAAGAAGGCTCCTACTTCGCGGCCAGCGACGAACGCGCCGACCGGCCCGAGTCGAGGTGGTTGAGATGTGTCTATTTGACTAGTCACGTTAGCTACACCATCGGAGTTGAAGTATATAGTACTAGAGGCAGAAGCGGGTCAACACTATCGATCTACGAACTATTCAGTCCAGTAACGGACAACGACTGGGAAAAAGCACGTGGAGTGACGCGAAAGTACTACGATCTCACTCGGGCGATCTGCACACCTACTGGTCAGATGATTCGCAGCATCATTGTCGAAATGAATGGGCCGGGGCCGCGTCTAGACAAGGCCCATCTTCTGTATTCAGCGGGTGGATGGGAGATATGAATCCCTTCGGAAGGACCTGCAGAGTTATACATGCGCCATAACGCTACCAGCTGAATCACGGAGTAGACCGTGAAATACGATGTGTCTGTATGGTGTACGGAACACTGCTCAATACGAACTGTCCCCTCATGGTCTGCCTTTCTTTCCAGCCTCGATGGCGAGCAGCGGCCACCTGAGACGTCCACCCAACACCGCTTCTGACACCGCCCGGTAGTGTTTCTCGCCCCCTGAGGGGTGCGGGGGTGCTCGTGCGCATCCTCGCGTGTGATGAACGAGATAGAACGATTTCATGAGTCGAACAGTGAGGCGACCATCACCGGACCGCATCCGGAGTACGACTGCCACGGCCGGTCGACCGGTGTAGTGTATTATCGGTGTGCAGGATGTGACATCGAAGCGTGTCGGCGCGCAGACGTTCGCGAGCACTGCCAGTGTGGTGATCTACGGTGAGCGTCGACAGTTCGGGTCCGCCATTGGCGATGACCTCCCGGCGAGACGTCCGGGCGTTGAGCGAACTCCTCGCCGTGTACGAGTTCGCGTCAGGAATGTACTGGGTCTACAGTGAGGACGGAACGGAGTACACTGTCGAAGCTGAGACGGGATCGTGTACCTGTCCGGACGCCCGATTCAACGACCCTGCCGGCGGATGCAAACACGCTCGCCGAGTCGCCCTGTGGCGCGGTGATGAACGGATCCCCGAGTGGGTGAATCTAGAGGCGGTCGACTCACTACTCGTCGAGCATCTCGGACTCGAGGAGAACGGCGGACAGCGTAGCGTCGACTCAAAGGCTGTGCGGGTGAGTGCCGATGACCGAGTCGGACGGATTGACGCCCGCTCAGCGGCTCGGAACGTCGGATCCTGGAATGCTCAGGGCAGGCATTGTGACGGTTTACGAACTCGAGACGCTGTACGCCTGTGTCGCCTACGAGAACCAGCATGAACAGCGTGTGCCGGTGCTGCGACGACTCGCAAGGCGAGCAAGTGAAGTTCGTGAGGGCAAGGAGAAGTGACCGGTCGTCGTGGTGTGTATCGACGCCTCAGTGGGTGAGGCGTTACGAGATGATCGACTCACCACTGACATCGAGTTTCAGACTGCCTTCGGTGAGTCTGGGGAGTTAGAGATCACCGAGACGAGCGTCGAGCCCGCGCTCGAGGACTTCGGCGTCGAGGTCGACCCTCGCGAACGTGAGCGACGATTAGCCCAACCAGTCGCTAGCGGGTTCGGTATTGACGACCGACCCGAAGTGGCTAGCCAAACCAAGAGCGAACAGTCCCGGTTGGTCACCGAAGAAAACGAGAACCAACGAACGTTGAGCGGCGAACCGGCACGTGACCCGTGTCTCTATGAAGAGTGAGTGACGTCTGAGCCCCCTAATAACGTTGAAACGATATCTTCCCCTCCAAGCAGCTCTAAGAACTCGGCGAACGTCACTCGTCATGGCGTTTCACTACTGTCTGAGATACAGCCGCAATCTGGATGGTATCCGTTAGAACTTTTTACTCACTTAACGTAGAGGCACTATGGGTCATCTGGACGATATCACGCTTCGTGAGCTCCACGATGCACTGGAACGGGTCGAGGGCAAGAAGCCGACACAGCGGGTACTGGCGGCAATCGCCTACAAGCGTGGAATTTCGCAGACGGAACTCGCTGAATGGCACAACGTCCAGCGCAAGACTATTTACAGTTGGCTCTGCCGGCTGGATCCCGATTCGATCGCACAGTCCGCGACCGACGCTTACCGGCCCGGAAGGCCACGAAAGCTCTCCCCCGATCAGCAACGTCGGTTGAAGCGGACCCTACGCGTTCCTCCCACAGACGTCGGACTCGACGCGCAGACGTGGACACCGACGCTCGTCCAGACACATCTCCAGGCGGAGTTCGGAGTCGAGTATTCCCTACCCAGCTGTCGCCGACTTATGCGAGAAGCGGGGCTCTCCTACCAGGAACTCCATCGGTCAGTCACCGGAGGTACGGACGAAAGTCGAGACGGCGTACCCTCGAAGACGAGCAGGATATGGCGGTAGACAACGATATATCGGAAGTTATATAGTTCGTCCGAATATCGTTCGTAGATTCACAACTCGTCGACGCTTCGCTATCCAAACCGTGGTCTGCTCAAATTATTTCTGGAACTGAATACTGGCCGAACAACGAGACGCTATATTGTGTATTTACTTTTAATGCTTATGTGAACACCTGCACAAGATCGCCTGTTCGATTTCCAACTCATCGTCGTTCGAATGCCTCGTGTGCACCTCGTTTGCCCCATGACCGTCCTCCGGCGAACTCGCGAAGAACAGTCTAACTAGTCCAAGAAACGATAATCCGTTCGTCAGAGCCACCACACAAGCTAATACTCGTGAGAGTGACGGTGACGATATGCGGACGCTCGCAAGGACGGAGAGAGTGGTGACTCGTCCGTTCCCCGGTCACTGGAGGACGACGCGACGCGAAGGCAACCGGGGTGAGCGTTCGTGTCAGTGTTGAACCGACTGTTCGGGAGCGACTCGTCTATCGTTCACGACCGAGCGTTTCAGGTCCTTCTCTTCGTGAACCTCAGTCCACCGCTTGGGGCTGCACTTGTGTCACCACTACTGGATACCCTGACGGGGAAGTACGGCGTCACGGAGGCGCAGATCGGTCTCGTGATGACAGCGTTTACAGCCCCGAGTATCGTCCTCATTCCAGTCATCGGAGTACTCGCCGACCGTTACGGTCGGAAAAGCGTCATGCTCTGTGGTCTCCTGTTGTTCGGAATTGGTGGGACCGCGCTCGCGTTCACGACGGATTTCCGTACTGTCCTGTTCCTTCGGTTCGTCCAAGGGATTGGGTTCGGTGGGCTGACACCGATTATTGTCGCCAGTATCGGTGACTTCTACGAAGGAGAGGCAGAGGCGACAGCACAGGGAATCCGGTTCGCGAGTTCTGGCCTCACGCTACTCCTGTTCCCGTTCCTTGGTGGGGTGCTCGTGGCGCTCGCCTGGAACGCCCCGTTCGTCGTCTATGCGTTGCCGTTCCCCGCAGCAGTGCTTCTGTACCACTACTTCGAGGAGCCACTGGACGTACGCACGGAACGGCGGGCTATGACTGGAATCGACGACCTACTGGCGTTCATTCGGCATCGTCGTGCCGCCGCGCTATTGCTCGGTCGCAGTATCCCGAACTTCGTCTACCTCTCGTTTCTCACGTACAATTCGTTTATCGTCGTCCGGGGTGGAGGCGGCACTCCTGAACAGGCGGGGCTTCTCGTTGCAGTGACGAGCATCGCGCACGCACTTACGGCGACTCAAGCTGGGCGAGTAACGGCACACTTCGCCTCGCGTTTCTACCCCCTAACGGGCGCATCGATCGCGCTGGGTGGCGGCCTTGCCCTATTGGGAGCCGCACCGAACTTCGCCACCGTTGTCTTCGCAGGGGTCGCGGTAGGTGCAGGGTTCGGCCTTTCACTCTCGCTCTATCGAAGTATCTTGACGGGCATCGCCCCTCCGGAAATCCGCGGGGGAATCGTGAGCACCGGGTCGTCGCTTGGGCGAGTCACCTCGACGCTTGCTCCGCTCGCGCTTGGAACGGTCGTTGGACTCTGGCGACCGGTCCTCGGCTTTACCCCCGCCGTCCGAGGAGCTGTCATCGTCGCCGGCGTTGCCAGTGCTCTCTGTGGGGTCATCTCGCTCGTCGTCGCGTATCGAGCGCCCCCACTTGCGACGGAACGAACCGAACCTGTCTCCGGTGATGACTGACTGTCGGCTATCGGTACCCACAGAATCAACCCTCGTGACTCACCCTCCCAGCCCCGCTAGTTCCTCGGGAGTGAGAACCGATCCGAGGACAGCATCAGTGTGTTCCCCGAGGCTGGGCGGCGTCCGGTTGAGGTCGGTCCGGAGCGACGAGAACAGGAGGGGGACGGTGACCAGTGTCAGTTCAGTATCGCCCACCGTCTCCGTCGTCGTGTATGGTGCCGATAAGAGGTGCTCGTCTTCGAACACCTCGGTGGTATCCCGGACGGGGGCGCCAGGGACGCCGTGTTGCCGGAACCGCGCGAACCACTCGTCGGCAGAGTTGCGCGCGAACAGCGGTTCGAGGATCTCTTGGAGTGTCTCCCGGTTCGCCACTCGGTCGGTGTTCGACGCGAATCGCGGGTCGTCCCTGAGGTCCGGACGGTCAATGGCGTCGCAGAACGACTGCCACGACCCTTCACTCCCGATAGCGACGGCGAACCACCCATCGGCCGTCTGGAACGTCCGGTAGGGGGCGAGCGTCGGATGAACAGTCCCCGTTCTGGGATAGGGGGAATCCGTCGCGAAAGTGTAGCCCGCCCGCTCGGTCAGCCACGACGCGAGCCCCCCGTACATCGGCGCCTCTACGTACTGCCCCCCAACCTCGTCTCTGGCCGAGAGGGCGGCGAGCACGCCGATGACAGCGTACATCCCCGCGCAGATGTCCCCGATAGGAAGTCCCGGGCGGAGCGGCGGGCCGTCCGCAGTGCCAGTGACGCTCATGCTCCCGCTCAACGCCTGGACCACCATGTCGAACGCCGGCAGGTCTCGGTACGTCCCACTCGCGAACCCGGAGATGGAACAGTACACCAGGTCCGGATTTGCCGCCGAGAGCGCGTCGTAGCCCAACCCCCAGCGTTCCATCGTGTTCGGGCGGTAGTTCTCGATGATGACGTCGGCGGTGGATGCGAGGCGTTCGAACGCCGCCGTTCCCGGCGGCGTCGAGAGATCGAGGGTGACGCTCTTCTTCCCGCCGTTCAGTGACGCGAAGTACGCGGTCGTGTCGGTCCCTTCGAGCGTCGGCTGGACGGCGCGCGTTAGGTCGCCACGACCGGGGTGTTCTATCTTGATGATCTCCGCGCCGAGGTCTCCCAGGATGAGGGTCGCGAAGGGGCCCGAGAGCATCTGCGTGCAGTCGATGATACGCGTGCCGGCTAGCGGCGTCGGGCGCTCGGTGGTCAGCATCGGTCGGAGTACGGTAGAGTCACTGTTAACTTTTGGCACGTATGGTACCGACGCGACGAACGCCGTCTCAGCACTTATGTTGCCTGGTACGGTCGTTGTTCACATGGCACTCAGAACGAGCGACGAGTTCGTCGACGGACTGTCGGACGGTCGGGAGGTCTACTACGGCGGAGCGCGAGTCGAGGACGTCACGACGCATCCAGTCCTCTCGACTTCGGTCGAACACGCCGCCTCGGAGTTCGACGCGCAGTTCGACGCCCCTGACGTGTTCGTCACCGAACGTGATGGAGAGCGCTTCTCCCGGTACTTCGAACCGGTCGAGGACCAAGGCACACTCGAGCGACGGCGGCGTCTCGTCCGTGAGAGCACCTGCCAGTCCGACGGGGTGTTCAACTGCATCCGAGCTATCGGTAGCGACGGGTTGCACGCGCTTGCGGCCGTTCTCCCGGCCGTAGACGAGCGACAGGGGACTGCGTACACTACGCGTCTACGCTCGCAACTCGAGCGGGTTCGTCGGGCGGACCTGGGAGTGGCCGTTGCGATGACCGACGCGAAGGGTGATCGGAGCAAACGGCCGTCGGAGCAGACGGTTGCCGACACGTATGTCAGGGTTGTCGAACGCCGTCCGGACGGTATCGTGATTCGGGGTGCGAAAGTCCACACGTCTCACGGGCCGGTGAGCGACGAACTACTCGTCCTCCCCGGACGGGGACTCGCAGCGGACGAAGAGGACTTCGCCGTCGCCTGTCTCGTTCCTTGCGAAGCGTCGGGACTTCGGTTCGTCTGTCGCCGGAGTTGGGGGGACGTCGACGCACGGGACGCACCGGTGAGCAGTCGTCGGGACGAGATCGAATCGGTGACGCTCTTCGACGATGTCTTCGTCCCCGCAGAGCGGGTCTTCCTCGATGGGTACCCGAACGCCGCGGGAGAGGTGGTTGAGGCGTTCGCGACCTACCACCGGTTCACCGCGCTCTGCTACCGCCCGGAGTTCGTCGACCTCCTCCTTGGCGTCGTAGAGTTACTCGCCGAGTCGAACGGTCTCTCGGACGCACGGGGCGTCCGCCGGGCGCGGACGGACCTCATCGAGTACATCGAGACGGTGCGAGGACTAGCGGTTGCGGCGGCCGCAACACCGGCGATTCGTAATGGTCGGTACCTTCCGAACCCGACCTACTGCAACGTCGGGAAGCACCGATTTGCGAGCGAGTACCACGACGTCTGCCGGACGGTCCAGGATATTGCGGGAGGCCTCGCGGTCACCGTCCCGCCCGTGGCAGCGTTCGACGACGATACTGTTGGCGAGACGCTCACGGACGTCCTTGGTGGCTCTGACGGGTGGGACGGTCGGAGACGTCGGGCACTGTTCGCGCTCGTGAGCGACCTCACCGTCAGCCGGTTCGCCGGTTGGCAAGAGGTCCTCAGCCTCCACGGGGAAGGGTCGCTCGCTGCCCAGCGACGGTCGATGCACGCTGCCTACGACCGCGCCGCGGCCACCGACCGGGCCAGGGTACTCCTCGACCGCGCCGTCGGGACGGAGAACAACACGCCAGGTGGGGGGTCGGAGGCCCCGTCACGCAACAACCGTTAACACGTAGTGCGCCGACTCTCGGCCGACATGGCACGGATCACGCTCCCTACTCGAGAGGACCTCCCCGAAGAGTACCGCTATCTACTCGGCGAGGACGCACTCGGCGACCTCGACTTGCTGCGAGCGATGGGCACCAACCCGCGGATACTCCAGACGTACATGCGCCACGGCACCGCGCTGTGGCGCGAGGCAGGGCTCTCCGTCCGGCAGGTCGAACTGGCCATCCTGACGATCGCCCGGACGCTCGAATCGACCTACGAGTGGTTCCAGCACGTCGACATCGCCCGCGACGTGGATCTCACTGACGAGGAGATACGCGCCGTCGGTGGCCGCGACGATGGGCCGTTCGACGACAACGAGCGCACGCTTCTTCGCTACGCCCGAGTGGCGGCGAACGACGATGTCTCGACCGACGTTCACGGTTCACTCGTTGCCGCCTTCAACGAGGTCACGGTCGCCGGAACCGCGGCGCTCGTCGCGCACTACGTCGCGACCGGTCGATTCGTCTCCGTCCTCGCCGTCTAACCGGAGGTGACGCCCTATCGGTGGGACCTCTCACAGAAGGATTGCCGAGGAGTGACCGACACCCCGTACGCGCCCCCTTCTTCAGTACCGCCATTCGGGGTCGCGCCCTGCGAGGAACGCGTCGATACCCTCGTCCTTCTCGCCGGAAGCGAACAGCGTCGTGAAGAGCTCCCGTTCGTACTCAAGTCCGGTGTCGAGGGGTGTCTGGTAACTCGCTCGAATCGCCCGTTTGGCCGTCCGCAACGCGAGCGCACTCTTCGTCGAGAGCGCCGTCGCGATGTCAGTAACCCGCTCGTCGAGCGCGTCGTCGTCGTCGCACATCTCGTCGACCAGACCGATATCCACCGCCTCGGGGGCATCAATGTGTTCGCCGGTCAGTATCAGCCGCGACGCTCGACCCGCGCCGACGAGGCGCGGGAGTCGCTGCGTCCCGCCACCACCCGGGAAAATCCCGAGGTTGATTTCGGGGAGACCGAGCGTTGCCTCGCGGTGGGCGATGCGGATGTCGCTGGCCATCGCGAGTTCGCAACCGCCGCCGAGCGCGTACCCCGTGATGCGTGCGACGACCGGTACGGGGAGTTCCGCGATTCGCCGGTAGATGGGCACGTCTTCTAGAGCAGCACGCTGTTCGAGCGCGTCTCTATCGCGCATATCACGGACATCTCCGCCCGCGGCGAATGCGCCGGCCGCCGCCGAACCGGTGAGTACCACACCCTTGAGCCCGTCAGCGGTTGCCAGCGCGTCGCAGACGTCACAGAGTTCCTGCCGAAGCGCCACGTTGAGGGCGTTGCGCCGGTCAGGACGATCGAGTTCGACCGTGACGACATCCGGTGCGTACTCGTCGGAGGTGACGGCGAGGAGGCTCGTCGCGTCGTCGACCGCAGCCATTCTATCTCGGTCGTCCATCGGTCGTGTCCGGGCGCAGGCGGTCGGGTTCAGTACTCACGGTCGAAGTCGGGCGCTCGCTTCTCATTGAATGCCGCGACAGCCTCGTGATGTTCGGCGTCGTTCACGCAGAGCCACTGGTACTCGATGGCCCGCTCGGAGTAGTCCTCGTAGCTCTGTTCGGAGTCGATGAGCGCTTTCGTGTGCTGGACGGCTGTCGCAGGCAAGTCACGGACCTCCTCTGCGAACCCGTGGGCCGCCCCGAGCGGGTCGTCTGTCACCTCAACGGCCAGGCCCAAGTCGACGGCGTCTTCCGGGGTGATGTCCTTCCCCGTGAGGAGGTACTCACGAGCCTTCGCCTCGCCGATGAGCCGGGGGAGCAACCACCCCCCGCCGTCGCCGGGGATGAGGCCGATTCTGACGAAGCCCTCGCGGAGAAGGGCGTCCGGGGAGAGATAGCGGACATCGGTCGCGAGCGCGAAGTCGCAGCCCGCGCCCACTGCGGGACCGTCGACGGCCGCCGCGGTCGGCTTCGCGGTCGTGCGGAGCTGTCGGACGACGTTCTGGACGCTCCAGAGGTAACCGGCGTAGTCTTCCTTCGTCATCTGTGTCCAGTCGGGCATGCTCCGCACGTCGGCGCCGGAGCAGAACCCGTCGCCCGCTCCCGTTAGAACGATGGCGTACACGGCGTCGTCTTCCCGCGCGTCGCGAATCGCTTCATTGAGATGGAATATCGTGTCTCTCGTGAACGCGTTGTGGACGTCCGGGCGATTCATCGTGATGGTCGCGATGCCGCCGTCGACTTCGTACAGGACATCGTCCGTCATCGCTCGCTCCTCGCGTCGGCCGCAGTCATCGCTTCAGTAATGATCGTCATGCTCTCACGTCACAAGGTGATGCGGTGGCGCCCTACTTCAATCCATCGGGCTTTTTGCTGTCGGATAGATCGAGGTCGCGGTTCCGGTGAGTACCACTCCCTCGCCGTCCGAGCGGACCGAGAACTCTATGTCGACGGTCGTTCTGTCATCGCTCCGATCCACTGCTGCGACCGACCCGTCGACGGTCAAGCTGTCGCCCGGCCACACCTGGGCGGCGAACCGCGTCGAGAACGAGGTGAGCACTCCGACCCCGACCCAGTCGACGACGAAGCGTGAGGCGACACCCGCGGTGAACATCCCCTGGGCGAAGACGCTCGGGTAGCCCGCCTCGCGGGCGAACGGTTCGTCGTAGTGTACGGGGTTGAAGTCGCCGCTCGCCCCCGCGTAGCGAACGAAGTCTTCGCGAGACAGGTCTTCGACTTCGACGGTCGGGCCCCCATCGCCGACCGCCACGGTCGCCGGGTCGAGCGTCGACCCGCCGGTGATCTCAGTCATCCCGGCCCACCGCACTCTGGTCGTTCGTGTCTCGGTCGTCCGTTATCGCTCCCTCTGTTTCGATGCGCGTGTTCTCGACCCGAGCGACGCGCGTCCCGTCGGCGGCGGTGAACGTTGTCTCGAATACAGCGAACGTCATCGTTCCCCCGCGGCTCCCCATCCGCTGGTAGACGTCCGCGAGCGTCGTCTTCCCGGACAGCGTGTCGCCGACGAACACCGGCTGGTCGTACTCGTAGCGCTGCTGTCCGTGAATCGTGTGACGCGGGTCGAGGCCGAGGTCGAACCCGAAGTCGATGCCGACGCCCTCTGGTCGGTAGCGCTGGAAGTACCAAGTCCGGAGAAACGTCGGGGGGGCAGGAACGTGGTCGAGCCCCGCATCGCGGGCGGTGTCGGGGTCGCGGTAGAGTGGGTTCGGATCGTGAATCGCCGCCGCGAACTCCTGAACCTTCCCCGGTTCCACCGTCAGGTCCTCGACGGTCGTCTTCGTCTCGCCGATACGCGCTTTCAGGTCAGCTAGTGGATACGACGGCATGGGTCGACGCGCTACCGATGGAGAGGAGCGATAAATAGCTATGCCCCCGGTTCAGAACCCTTCCGTCCCCTCCAGTCGGTGTTCTTCGACGACCTCGTCGTCGAGTTCGATGCCGAGCCCCGGTCCTTCCGGAACCTCGATGTAGCCGCCCCGAATGAGTGGGTCCTCCTCCGTCACCAGGTCGTCCCACCAGTCGACTTCGAGGGCGTGGAATTCGAGCACGTCGAAGTTCGGGATGGCTGCGCCGAGGTGGACACAGGCCATCGTTCCGACCGGGCTACAGACGTTGTGGGGGGAGACGGGAATGTAGTTCTCCTCTGCGCGATCTGCGATACGAACCGTCTCGCCCAGACCGCCAACCGTCGTCGGATCCGGCGTCGCTACGTCGATGCCATGCTCGTAGAGCAACTCCGAGAGTTCGTGGACGCGAAAGCGGTTCTCGCCCGTCGCGACGGGGGTGCGCGTCGCCTGCGTCACCTCCTTTTGAGCGTCCATGTTCTCCGGTGGAATGAGGTCCTCGAGCCACATCAGCTTGAACTCCTCCAGTTCGTACGCCAAGCGCTTCGCGCTCTCGACGGTGTAGTCCCAGTGGCAGTCGAAGGCGAGGTCCACCTCGGGACCGAGTTCGTCACGAACGGCGGCAACGATCTCGCGCTTGCGTTCTATCGCAGCATTGCTCAGCCGACCGTTGAACGGGTCAGGATCGTTGTCCATCGCGAAATCCAGGTCGAACTTCAGTGCCGTGTACCCGAGGTCTCGTACCCGCGCTGCTTCCGCGGCGTACGCTTCGGGACTGTACGCCGCGGAGTCGGCGTAACTCGTGTAACCGTCCTCGACGGCGTACGCCTCACCGGCGTGACAGTCACAGTACATCCGTACCCGGTCGCGGTACTTCCCGCCGAGCAGTTGGTACACTGGCAAATCGAGGATTTTCCCCGCAGCGTCCCAGAGCGCTATCTCGATACCCGAGGCTGCTGTGACGACCTTACCGGTCGTCCCGCCGTGCCCGGACATCTCCTGGAGGATGCGCCGAAAGAGCCGCTGGACATCGAGGGGGTTCTCGCCGACGAGGAAGCGGTTCGTGTACTCGATAATCTCGGGGGTCCCCCCGCCGCGGTAGGACTCGCCGATACCGGTCACGCCGGCATCGGTCTCGACTTCGATGAGGTTCCATTCGAAATTCCCCTCGACCACGCAACACCGGATGTTCGTGATCGCTACGTCTCGGTCTGCCGTTCGGTTCGCCGTCTGGTTGGAGAAGTCTTTCATTGGTAATCGTCTTCGTCGTCGGTCGATCGCACGATACGTCGGTTCGCGTCGCATACGGGGGCGAACGGACGAACCCCGAACGGCCCGGCCGCCCACGAGTCCGCACGCATCACGGCGCCCCACGGAAGCGCTCGACGGCGCGTTCGTCGAGTTCGACACCGTGTCCCGGTCGGTCGGGAACGGAGAGGAACCCCTCGTCGTCCGGCGTCAGCGGGTTCGCCACGAGGTCGTCGAACAGTTTCACCTCCATGTCCCGATAGAAGTACTCGACCCAGAGACCGTTCTCGACTGCCGCGACGAGTGAAGCGTGGAGGTTCCAGTTGTAGTGCGGGGCGATCGGTACGTCGTACGCGGCGGCATGGTGAGCTATCTTGAGCCACTCGGTGATGCCACCGCAGACCGTCGCGTCGGGCTGGAGTATCTCCGCCGCCCCCCGGTCGTAGAGCTGTGTGAACCGGTACCGCGGGCCCTCCAGTTCGCCTGTCGCGACCGGGTAGTCGATAGCCCCGTTGACGGCCGCCATCAGGTCGACCTTGTCTATCATCACCGGTTCCTCGATGAAGTAGGGGTCGTAGGGGTCGAAAGCCCTGCAGGCGCGGATGGCCTCCGTCGCGGTGGACCACGCACCGTTCGCGTCGAGCAGGAGCGTCCGGTCGTGGCCGATCTCGTCGCGGACCGCCGCGACGCGTTCGACCTCGTCGGCTACCGACAGCCGGCCGACCTTCATCTTCACGACGTCGTGACCCTGCTCGACGTAGCGGGCGACCTCGTCACGGAGTGCCCCGTGACATTTCTCGTCGCGGTAGTACCCTCCGCTGGCATACGACGGGACGCGATCCGCGTATCCGCCGAGGAGTTTCCAGAGCGGTTGACCGACAGCCTTCGCCTTGAGGTCCCAGAGCGCGATGTCGACGGTGGAGATGGCGCGTAGCAGGAGTCCCGCGCGGCCGATCTGGACCGTTCCGTCGAACATCTCGCGCCACAGTCGCTCGGTGTCGCGGGGGTCCTCGCCGACGAGCATCGGTCTCAACAGGGATTCGACCGCGCGAGAGACGAGGTCCGCCCCCTCGTAGCCGAGCGAGTAGCCGACACCCTCGGTGCCGTCGACCGCCCTGACGTACGTTATCGCGTGGTCGCGGTACTCTATCGTCCGATTCGAAAAGGAGACCGGTTCTGCGAGCGGAAGCGTCACCGGAAAGGACTCTACCGATTCGATCTCCATGGCATGTAGGCACATCACATTGTGAAATAGTTTTCCACGTCGGCAGGTATCGGACGGGTCGCAAAGAGAGGCGACAAGAGATATGTGCGACGGTCTGTCACCGTGCCTATGGACTTTCCGACCCGCGAGGCGGTCGACGAGCTGCTACCGGAGCGCACACTCCCACCGATGGCTGACGTCAGGTATCGGCCGCCGTCCGAGGCGCTCGAGGACGTCGCCGGAGCGGCCACCGCGGCCGTCGGCGATCTCCCACTCAGGACGCTGTCGGCGGGTGATCACGTCGCGGTGGGGGTCGGAAGTCGCGGAATTGCATCGCTTCCCGCTATCGTGAGCGCCATCGTGGAGGAACTCCAAGAGCGCGACCTGAACCCGACCATCGTACCGGCGATGGGGAGTCACGGAGGGGCGACCGCGGCCGGTCAGCGCGAGGTACTCGGGGCGCTCGGAATCACGGAACCCGCGATGGGGTGTCCCATCGACGCGCGTATGGACACCGAGCGCGTCGGAGTGGTGACCGTCAACGGCGTCGAGATACCCGTCCACGTCTCGACGGCCGCTCGTGAAGCCGACGGATGCGTCGTCGTCAACCGCGTCAAGCCCCACACGAACTACACCGGAGACATCGAGAGCGGTTTGTGTAAGATGTCTGTCGTCGGTCTCGGAAAACAGCGCGGAGCAAACGCCTTCCACGAGACCGCGCTGTCTGTCGGTTACGTTGAGACCCTCCGGACCGCCTTCAGCGCCGTTCGGACCGCTCTCCCATTGCTCGGTGGCGTCGCCGTCGTCGAGGACTTCTACGAGGAAATCGCTGTCGTCGAGGGCATCCCCGCCGCGGCGCTCCCTGACGCCGAGAAACCGCTGCTCGAACGAGCCCGATCGCTGATGGCGACCCTCCCGACGGACCGAATCGATCTGCTGGTCATCGATGAAATCGGCAAGGATATCTCAGGGTCTGGGATGGACACGAACGTCGTCGGCCGATACCGCGTTCTCAACACCGAAGACCCCACTCTCCCCGACGTGAAACTCATCTACGTTCGAGGACTCTCGCGAGCGACGAAGCACAACGGAATGGGTATCGGTCTAGCCGACTTGACGCGGCGGAGCGTGGTCGACGATATCGACATCACGAAGACGTACACCAACGCACTGACGAGCGGGTCGCTCGCCAAGGTACACCTCCCGCTGGTGTTACCGGACGACGAGTCGGCCATCGCAGCGGCGTTGGGGGCGCTCGGAACGGTCGACGACGAGACGGCCCGGGTCGTCTGGATAGAGAATACCTCGGAGCTATCACGGCTCCGGCTCTCGCCGGCGCTCGTCGACGAACTCGCCGACCGAATCGAGGTGGAATCCGTCGTCAATCCGACCTTCGTGAACGGCGAAGTCCAGTTCGATAGGCGTGCCGAGTAACTCGGCATCGCCTGAAAAGGCATATATACAAGGTAATGATATGGTATGTCATGGCTGACAGAGCCAGCGGTAGGACAGTGGATCGACGGACAGTACTACGAACGCTCGGCGTCGGCGGTATCGCAGGAGTCGCGGGGTGTCTCGGCGGGTCGAACGGTGGAAACAGGAGCGATGGTGATGGCAACGGTAGCGGCAACGGGAACGATAGTGGCGGTGGCGGAAGCGGACAGTATAACTGGGTTATCGGGACGAGCAGCGACGGTACGACGGCTCACACTTCCGGCGTTGCGTTTTCGGAGGTTGTCAACGAACACAGCGATATGATAGAGATGAGCGCCCAGACGAGCGGTGGGACCGGTGCCAGTCTGGCGCTCATGGCTCAAGGAGAAAACGAGGCGGGTACCATCACTACAGTCCTCGTCGACCGGGCAAACCGGGGGGTTGCTCCCTTCGAGGACGTCGAGGCCACTATCACACAGACGTTCTCGTACCTCACGCTCGACTTCCACCTGATGAAGCGCGAGGAGGCTGGACTCGACGACGTCGAGACGGTCGACGATATCCCCCCTGATACGCCGATGTCGTGGGGACAACGCCAAGGGACGAACTTCGAGGTTGCTGTCGAGGCGATGCAGCTCTCGGGAATCGATAACCCCACAGAGCACTTCACGGACCTCCGCGACATCGCTGTCGCGGACCAGGCCGAAGCGCTACGTGAGGGGCGCGTCGACATTATCATGCCATATACCGCGAACCTCACGAGCAAACTGGGCTGGGTCCAAGAACTCGACTCGACGGTCGACATCGAGCCGGTCAACTTCACCTTCTCCGAGGAGGAACTCCAGAACAGCAGTCTCCCGGTCGCGTACGGCGAGATATCACCCGATGTGTGGAACCAAGAGGTCTCCAAGCCCGCAACGGCACTCGTCACCGGGTATCTCGTCGGATTCCCTGCTGACACCGACGAGGAAGCGGTCTACGAGTTCACGAAGACCATCCTCGACAACTCCTCCGAGGTCAACGAGTACGCGGAGTACCTCGAGAAACTCAGTCCCGAGTTTGCCCTGGAGTGGCTGCTGAAGAGCGAGAACGGCCCGATTCACCCGGGGGCGGAGCGATATTACAAGGAAAACGACCTCTGGACCGACGACCTCGTCTCGCTCGACGACTACGAGAGCTGAACCACCGTCCGGTGGCCTCGCGGCTTATTATCTGAGAAAGAGACCGCGCGGAAGTAGTCTATCGGTCGAGTATCGACGGAATCCCCTTTTCTTTCAGCGTCCGAGCAATAGTGTTCTTTTGTATCTCGTCGGTACCCGCAGCGATCCGTCGACCGCGTACTAGGCGAAAGAGATACTCGAGTGGATGGCCCTTCTGGTAGGCACGCGCCCCGACTGTTTGTACAGCTTCGCTCGCGACGCGCTCGACCATCTGCGAGGAGTAGAGTTTCGCCATCGAAGTCGCCAGGCGGTCCGGGGGTGTACCGGCGTTAGCTGCCCGCACTCCCTCTCGATAGGCGATAGCCGTCGAGACCTCGATTTCGGTGAGCATATCGGCGAACTTCCACTCCATACCCTGAAAGTCGGCGATAGGCTGACCGAACTGCTCGCGCTCGGCGGCGTAGTCGAGAGCGTGGTCGAGTGCACAGGTCGCCCACGAGTTCGCGACGACAGCGCTACCCAGGCGCTCCCAGTTGAGCGCCTTCAATTGTTGTTTAAACCCTTCACGACCTCGAGTGAGGACATTCTCCTCCGGAATCTCGACATCGTCGATGGTGAAGTGTGTCTGCGTGTAGTTGACCATGTTTCGGTAATGTTTCTCGATATCGACCCCCGGCGCGTCGAAGTCGAGGACGAGCGACCCGAGGCCCTCGGGGAACTTCGCCCAGACGACCGCAGCGTCCGACGACGGGACTCCCCCGACCCATATCTTCTCGCCGTTCAGGACTAACGTTCCGTCGTCGGACTCGGAGACGGTCGTTTTCATCGATCCGACGTCTGACCCTGCGTCGGGTTCGGAGATGGCGATGGCGATGTGGCTTCGACCTTCGGCGATCTGTGGGAGGTACGTCTCCTTCGCAACCTCGCTTCCGAACATCTCGATGGCGCGGGGACCGACCATCTGTTGGGTGTAAACGAACCAAGCAGTGTCCGGGCAGACCCGCCCGACGGCTTCCACCGCCAACATGGCCTCGAACTCGCCGTAGCCCTGGCCGCCGTACTCCGGCGCGAAGTTCGCACACAGCAAGTCCGCCTCGGCGAGTGCTCGAAGGTTCGCCCACGGAGTCTCGCCGTTCCACGAGAACGCACGCCCTCGCATCTCCGCCTCGACGACGTCCTGTACCGATTCGACGTACTGTCGCTGTTCGGCCGATAACGTTGACATCACCTCCATCGAGGCGAATTACCCTAATAAATCATTTCCCCGACGGAATCCCGAGAGTTATACTTCTGTGAGACTCACAACGAATATCGAATTGTCAGATACTATTCCTGAAGGTATATATGTTGTAGCTACATCGTGATATCATAGCCCATGAGTGAGTTACTTACACGTCCTCTTCGGGGGAAGCCACTACTGCGGATAAAGTACCTGCTGTTGCTCGTCATCGGGGTCGTCGCGACGGCGTACCACCTCTGGTACGCTAGGTCGTACCCGTTCTCGATCGGCCTCCACATGGTCATCCACCTGGGGTTGCTTGCCACACTAACGAGTATCCTCGTGTTCGACCCCGACTTTCGCGAGGCCGACAACCTGCTGGCGAAAATCGACAACGCGGTGGTCATCCCCGTTGAGTTTCTGGTGTCCATCGGCCTCACGTACTACCTCTGGTCGAACTACCAGCGACTCGCGTTCGAGAGTCTGGGCATCTATACCGACACCGACATCCTCGTCGGCGGGGTTCTGATACTTCTGGTACTCGACCTCTCGAGGCGAACGTTCGGGTGGGTGCTCACGGGAATCGCGATTTTTGGGCTGGTGTACGCCCTCTATGGGCAATTCTTCCCCGGAATCCTCCAGCATCAGGGGGTCTCTTTCGAGCGACTCATCACGGCGAATACCGTCGAACTCGCCGGTATTTACGGACAGATCCTCCGGGTCGGGTCGACGTACATCGTGATTTTCATCATCTTCGCTGGGTTTCTGGAGGCCTACGGAGCGCTCAGCTACTTCATCGACCTCGGGGCACGCGCTGGTCGGAACATTCGGTCGGGTGTCACCCAGACTGCGGTTATCGCCAGTCTCGGAATGGCATCGGTCAATGGGAGCGCGGCGGCCAACTCTGCGACGACCGGGGCGTTCACGATTCCGCTGATGAAACGCGAAGGAATCCGCTCTGAAACCGCTGCTGCCATCGAGTCGGTGGCCTCTTCGGGGGGACAGGTGATGCCACCGATTATGGGGGCGGCTGCGTTCATCATGGCCGAGATCACCGGGACGGGTTACCTCGGCATCGTTCAGATAGGACTGCTTCCGGCGTTGCTTTTCTACGGGACGATTGTCGTCGCGGTCCATCTCATCACGCTGAAAGAAGGTGCCGGGAAGACGGATCTGGTCTCCGACGCGGAGACGAAGTCGGGGACATCGGTCCTCATCGACACGCGAACGCCCGAGGACCCGACGGACGTCAACGATATCGCGATCGGGACCACGGATGAGGAACTCGCCGCCCAGCTCGACCCCGAGGGGTCGCTCCCGCTCTGGAAACAACTCGTCAAGAGCTCGTTCCTGTGGGTGCCAGTCGGGGTGCTCATCTACACGCTCGTCTGGCTCCGATATGGCGCCCTCCTCGCGGGGTTCTACGCGACAATCTCGACGGTTCCCGTGGCATTCGTCCAACGCCTCGTCCTGAGCGATGAGGAACTCAAGACGACGGTCACCGGGTTCGTCGCCGACACGCTGGACGCGTGTCGCATCGGTATCGAGAACACGGCGCCGATCACGATGGCACTAGCGGTAATGGGCCTCTTTGTTGGCATCCTCAACCTGACCGGATTCACGCAGGTGTTCGCATCGACACTTGTTGACCTCGCCGGTGGGGTTCTGATTTTACTCGCGATTTTCGCGATGTTCGCTGCAATCCTCTTCGGACTGGGAATGCCGACAGTGGCGGCGTACATCGTCGCTGTCCTGCTCATCGCCCCTGCGCTGGTCAACGTGGGCGTTCCTCTCGAGACCGCCCACTTTTTCGTGTTCTACTTCGCCATTCTCTCGGCACTCACGCCACCCGTCGCCATCGCCTGCATTGTCACGACACGGATCGCGAACGCGAACTTCTGGCAGGTCTGCTACAAGGCGGTCCTGCTCGGTCTCCCGCTGTTCGTCCTCCCGTATGTCTTCCTCGTGAACCCGACGCTCCTCTACTGGGAGTTCCCGATGACACTCGTCACGTTCTTTGTCCTCTACCTCGGTCTGGCGGCTATTTCCGTTGCCGTCATCAACTACATCGACGGGCCACTCCTGCTGCCGGTCCGGGTCGGGATGGTCATCGTGGCACTGGTCGCTCTATTCGCCAACGCGTTCGCCGGTGCCTATGCTGAAGCTGTCCAAGTCGTCGCCGCACTTCTCCTGTTGTCAGTCTTTGCTTGGAAAACGCGAATCTACGCGGTGTTACTCGCTCGATTTACCAGCACCGATCTCGGCAGCTAAATCACATCTACGTCACGTACTCCGATAGTTTTACGATATTATGTGTTGCAGAGACATACCATGGGATTCGACTTCGATCCCGACAGTATCGCGATAGTCGGTGCGTCGTCCGACCTGACGCGAATTTCGGGATTGCCACTTCACTATCTGGAGAAGCACGGATACGCGGGGACGGTCTACCCGGTGAATCCGAACCACGATGAAATCGCCGGGAGGCAGTGTTACCCGTCAATAGAGACCGTTCCGGAGCCTCCGGATCTGGCGATGGTGATGCTACCCGCCTCGCTGGTCGTCGACATAGTCACTGATTGTCTCGCTATCGGTGTCGAAAACGTCGTCATCGTCAGTTCGGGGTTCTCCGAGACCGGCACAGCGCAGGGGAAAGCGTGGGAAGAAGAGCTTGAACGGCTGGCTGCCGAGCACGACGCGTTCATCGTCGGACCGAATAGCCAAGGTATGATAAATTTCGTGACGGACGTTACCGCCTGTTTCACGCCGGCGCTCAAGCGTGACGAACTTCTCACCGGTCCTGTGAGTTTCGTCACGCAGAGCGGGGCGTTCGGCGGAGCGCTCACGACGCTCCTCCAAGAGGCGGGCATCGGCCTCAACAAATGGATCGCGACCGGGAACGAGGCGGCCGTCGGGGCACTTGAGTTCGTCGACCAACTTGCGCACGACGAGACGACCGACGTCGTCGTCGGCTACGTTGAGGGGTTCGAGGACGCCCGACAGCTCATCGAACTCAAGCGTACCGACGCGGGCATCGACCTCCCGTTCGTCGTCCTGAAGGTCGGAACGTCGGAGCGTGGGCGTGCTGCCGCCAGCTCACACACCGGGAAGATAGCAGGAGAATCGGCGGTCTACGAGGCCGTGCTCCGTGAGCACGGCGTCATCGCCGTCGACGACATCGACATCCTCGTAGCGGTCACGAGACTACTGATGGAAACCAGCGTCGAGTCGCTACCCCGTGGTCGACTCGGCGTCATCTCGACGTCCGGTGGCGCAGGTGTCTACATCGCCGACCGCGCGGACGACCTAGGTCTCGACCTCGCGACCCTCGCTACTCGAACCCGAGAACGCATCGGACGTCACTTGCCGGAGTATGGGTCGGCGACGAACCCAGTCGACACCACGGCGGCAGTCCTGAATTCGACGGCCGCGTTCGAGGAGTGTCTGACAGCGCTCCTTGAGGACGACGGGGTCGATACGCTGCTGTTCCAGCTCACGAACGTCAGCGGCGAACGTGCGGCGAAACTCGCAGACACGGTTTGTCGAGTGAAAGGCGAGTATGAGAAACCCGTGATGGTCTGCTGGACAGGCGGCGTCGAGAAGACGGGAGGCATCGAGAGATATCGTGCGGCCGGCATTCCGGTCTTCGAGAACCCCGCTCGATGTCTGGAGTCTACCGCCGCTGTCGGGACGTTCGTCGCGGCCCGACCCGCACTCCGCGCCAGTAAGGACTCCCCCGCTCGGGTTTCCATTCCGTCGCTCGACTATGACCGTCCGAAGAAACTGACCGAGGTCGACGCGAAGGAGGTGCTCGCCGACTACGGCATCGAGACGCCAACTGAGCGATACGTGACGAGTGTCGACGAAGCGGTCACAGCGGCTGGTTCGATTGGCTATCCGGTGGTAGTGAAGATCGTCTCGGCTGCCGTTGACCACAAGAACAGAATCGGCGGCGTCAGGCTCGGAGTCGAAGACGCTGACGCGGTTCGGGAGGCGGCCACCGAACTCCTCGACATCGGGAGGACGGTCGACGAAAACGTCGGTCTCACGATTCAACGGCAGATCGAGTTCGAACACGAACTCGGCCTCGGACTGACGATAGATGACGACTTCGGCCCCGTCCTTATGCTTGGGCGTGGCGGGACGGAGATAGAGACTATTGACGACGTCACCTTCCGGACCGTCCCTGTCTCGACAGCGCAAGCCGAGCGTATGCTCGAGGAATTGACGACGGTACCGGTAGAGTCGTTCACCGACAAACAGCGCTCGTCGGTCATAGATGCGGTGACCGGGGTCTCGGAGCTGTTCCTGGACAACCGGTGGATAACCGAAGCGGACGTCAACCCGCTGGTCGTCACCGCCGACGGCACTGTTGCTGTCGACGCCCTCGTGACCGGTTACGAACCTGAGGCCGCCGGCGGAGGAGGGTGAGACCGAAGTGTAACACGTGTTGATACCGCTCGCCGTCCCCGCCGAGCGGACCGATCAAGGAGTCGAGGCCGTTGAGGCTCTTGTGACGAAGGGCTGTTGGGTCGGGGTTACGCTGCTCGACGTCTTCGAGGAGCTCGAGGTAACTGAGGCAGGATTCCGGGTGGCCGCTGCGGAACTGTACGATCCCGGTAACCACTCTAGAACTGTGGCGACTGCTACCGAGTGTGAACGCAGGCGAACGGTATCGAGATGAGGACCCGCCGTGAACACTGGATCCGGTCGAGCGTATCGTCGCTGTCGTGGACGAGGTCGGAGCGGATAACATCATGATGAGTGGACGAAAGCGGAGGCCCATCCCCAAGGCGCGCCTCGGAAGTACTACCCGGCGAGTGCTGCGGGATGCAGACCGACCAGTTACGGCCTGCCTTGGTGAGTAGACGAATCGAACTACTCGACCACGACGCTATCGGTCTGCTCCTGATTGCTGTAGGCGAGCTTCAGTTCGAGCGCATTGGCCGACCCGAGCAACAGGTCGGGGACTGTCTCCCGGAACAGTTCGCCCTTCATCCGGTGTGACGGGGCGGAGACACAGAGCGCACCCAGGACGGCGCCGTCCGCTCCCGTAACGGGGACGCCGACGGCGTTGAGACCGTAGATGTGCTCTTCTTGGTTGAACGCCACCCCTCGCTCGCGAACCCGCTCGAGTTCCTCGTGGTACGCTTCCCGATCCGTAATGGTGTGTTCCGTCTGCTCCGGCAAGCCCCACTGGTCGAGAATCTCGTCCACACGTGACCGCGTGTAGCCGGAGAGGATGGCCTTCCCCGCCGACGAACAATGAAGACGGATCTGTCGTCCGACTTCGAGACCGGCGCGAACGGCTTTTTGCCCCGTTTCTAAGTAAAGGTACACGCCCAGCCCGTGGTCTTCGACGACGAACTGGGCGCGCTCACCGGTCTCCTCGGCCACTTCGCGAACGTAGTCTTTCGCCTGGCGAAAGGCAGGGTCACGGGTTCGAGCGACCTCGCCGAGGCGGGCAAACCGGAGCCCAATCTGGTATTTCTGCCCACAGCGAGAGACATAGCGGAGCGAGTGGAGCGTGTCCAAATGGCGGTGAGCCGTACTCTCTGGCATGTCGAGTTCGGAAGCAATGGTGGAGAGGCGACAGGGCCCGTTCTCTTGCAGAACATGGATAATCTCGAAACTCGTCGCAGTTGTCTGAATCCCCGCCCTAGTGTTTGGTTCTGGCATATGTGAGCGTACCACTCATCTACCATAGTGTTTTCTACTCAGTGGAATCGTGACGAATCCCCTCAATTACATCTCCTATAGGTGTCTGATGCCACTCGACATGGGTAGAATCCATAAGACAAAACTTCGTCTATCGTATTGGCTTCCATCACACAGAACTGGAGCGAAATAGTGCGTCTGAGTAGCCGAAGACTGACTACAATAATGAATATGTAACAGCGGAAGATAGAAATACGCTCGACCAACGCGTTTCAGTTGGAGCTGAATTTGTATAGGCGGACATTGATTTCCATATGACGGAATTTATACGTCAATCTCCGTCGCGCCTCTGGCACCACACCTAACGTTCCCTCAAAATCGAAACACCTCCACCACTATATAACAAAACTACAGTTGTTATATAAAGTTTAGCCACCGTATTCAGTTACACTGCAGGACAGTCTATCTATAGTGAATAATCAATCCTACACCTCTCTCCGTAAAATTATATCGAGAAAATATGTACAGGTGTTGAACAATACCGAATTATTTCAAAGGTTAAAATTTTATATGATACAGGCCAAGAAATTCCCAATCCCCTGTTCCACGGCATCTGAGTCACGCGTATCCCTCGCAGAGTGGATTCACGACGAAGGGTTCTGTTCCCTACAAATAACTGATACCGTCACGGGATTGAGACACAAAAACCCCTCATAGAGTACCTTGACGAGATATTCCATGATCATCTGCGGACGGAGCAGCGCTACAGGTATTTGATGATTACTTCACCCTGTACTTATCACGCCTAACACTTCCGATTGGCGACACTCCAAGTAATGAGCAAGGCGACGAACCAAAGTCTAACAAAAATAGGAATATTATTTCGAAGCGGCATCATTCGATATATACGAACAGATGTTCGTACACTTATGAGAAATCTCGGTCCTTTGACGGCCCACAGCAGATAGAGAGGACCTACGCAAGCCACTTCGTGGATCACAACGTCCACTGGGAGGGCGTCTCAGGAATACGTTACCTTGAGCCCGATGACGCGCGCAGAGCGCTGGACCAGTTTCGGAATCTCTTCGCGGTACCAGTCGCCATTGATACGGGTGGTCGGTCCCGAGATACTGATCGCCCCGATGACACGCCCCTCGTCGGTGAGAATGGGTGCACCCACGGCTCGCATCCCGACGGTCCGCTCCTCGTCATTGAACGCGAACCCGCGGTCACGGATCGTCTTTAGTTCTGTTTTCAGCGTTTCGTAGTCGGTGATCGTCGACTCAGTGTCGTCAGTTAGATCAATGGCTTCAAGCAATTCAGAGCGCTTGTCTTCGTCGAGGAAGGCGAGGTAGCTCTTGCCGACGGCAGTAGCATGGAGCGCTACCATCGTACCGATGTACGAGTCGGTCCGGACCGCCTGCTCAGTCTTCGCCTGGTAGATATAGATTCCTCGTCCCTCCTCTTCGACCATCACTTGTCCACGCTCGCCAACGGAGTCGATAAGTGAGTCTACCTCGGCCTTTGCCACCTCGTACAATCCCGTCCGTGCGCGTGCTCGGTCACCGAGGCCGAGGAACCGTAGTCCGACGTAGTACGTGTCGTCTGCCCCTTTCGTGACGTACCCGAGCTCTCTGAGCGTCGTTAGGTGTTTGTGGACGTTACTTTTCGAACGGCCAAGTGCTGTAGCAAGGTCCGAAACGCCGGCTCCACCCATCTCAGAGAGCTGTTCGAGTATTGCGAACGTCGTTTCGACCGCACTTACTGTGCCAGCCGATGAGTCGGTTTTTTTCGGCATTGGGGGACTTTCACCGACTGCCAATAAAGGGATGTCGCTTCGTTCGCTATCTTAGAACATGTGTTCTATCGACTGGCGAGCGCGGCAGCAACACTCCTCGCCGAACGTCCACGGATATTCGTGAGTGCGTGGAACCCGCCATCAACTCGGGACTCGGGGAGTCCCCACGCGAGCAGTGCCTGGAGGCGCTCGTCGAACGCCTCGTCGTCAACGGGGTCTCGGAAGTCGCCACGTGGGTAGGCTCGTTTGGCCGAGTGTCGGCGGCCGTCGGTGAGTTCGACGGTCACACGCGCCCCCCAGTCGTCGGGGAACGACACCTCGAACTCGTCGTCGACACGCACCTCAACGCGGTCGGCGAGCGCTCGGACCGACGGCTCGGCGATCCGCTCTGGGTCGAAGTGCTCAAGCGTCACCTCGCCGCTTCGGAGGTAGCGAGCTAGCACGTACGGGATGGAGAACTTCGCACCGGTGAGCGTCTCGGGATTGCGGCGAGCCATGTCCACAGCGTTCGCGTACGTCTCGACGACGATTCGGTCAACGTCGTCCGGAGCAACGGATGTCGGGAGACTTATATCGCGAAGCGCGTCGAGCGGTGGGTGGGTGTACCGACACGAGGGGTACGGCTTGAAGTAGTTGTATGTCACCTCCCAACGCACACCTAGATCAGCGAACCGGTCGGTCAGCCAGCCGGGCTCGTCCTCGTCGAACGGGTCGTACACTGCACGGACGGCCGATTCTGACCCAGTCATCCCCGCCAGTGCCTGCTGCGCGAGCAAGACCCCAACCGCTGCGCTCGCCCCGGCGGTGAGGTTCCGCGACGGCGGGCCCGCAGCGTATGGGTCGTCCATCGACACTACTGCCCGGTTGGCCGCGAGCCTGAACGCCTCCCTGACCGCAGCCTCGTCGCCGCCCGCGGCGAGGACACCCGCCAGTGCGGGGCCGACGACCGTCCACGTGGCGTGGGGGTTGCGGACCAGCCAGGGTACCGCATCGTTGATGCGCGCCTTCATCCGGAATATCGCCTCCTCGAGGCGGGCGCACACCTCGTAGGCCTTCACGCACGCTTTGACGAAGCGCGCACCGCTCGCATCAGCCGTCTCCGCCATCGCCAGCCCACCGGTGACGATACCAGACCCCACGTGACCGCCCGTATTGTGGCCCTCCTCAACCTCTTGGACGATGGCCGCGGTTCCGTTGAGCGAGGCCGCCTGCGCTGGGGCGGTGGTCCGATCAGTGCCGAGTACCGTAGCTGTTCCCGGCGGCAGGTCTACCGCCGTCCATGTCTCGCAGTACGGCGGGGCTGCGCTCCCTGCGACGGTCGCCGCGAGGACGTCGGCCACCGTCCGGCCCCCGTGGTCGAGCACGCGTTCGGGAGGCGATGTTTCGAGGAACGTGAACACCGATGCCTCCCAGTCGGCGACGGGTTCGGGGAGTGCTCGGGTCATAGCGTCTCCGAAACGTGGATGCCCGCCAGTCGGCCGTAGCCGAGCGCGGTCGTCAATCCATTCCCGCTTAGGTAGCCGCTGGGGCCGTGGCCGCTGATACCCGCGGCCGCGCCACCGCCTGCGTAAAGGTTCTCTACGACGCTTCCGTCGGTCCGAACGACCCGGGCGTGCTCGTCGACGGTCAGCCCGCCTTGTGTGTGGAATAACGCACCCGTTATTTTCGCACCGTAGAACGGTGCCTCCAACGTTGAACGGCCGTCGGTGCGGCCGACCTCGTCAGGGTCGCCCGCCATGACCGCCTCGTTGTACCGCTCGACAGCCACGGCTGTCCGCTCCGGGTCACAGCCGAGTTCCTCTGCTAACGATGCAACGTCACCAGCGCTAGCGTACGCGCCGAGCCTCGCGGCTTCGTCGAAGTCGTCGAACTCCCCCTCCAGTCGCTCAAAAATGTCGGCGTCGAATACTTCGTACCCGAGTCCATCTGGCTGTTCCAGGACATCGACGGCGAACGCCGAGTATCCCTTCGTCTCGTCGCCAAAGCGCCGTCCCTCCTCGTTGACGAGGATGCCGCCGTTCATCACGACGGCGTACGTCGACAGCGACCCGGTCTGATGGGCGACGGTCGCGTGGGCCTGGTAGGCATCCATACACGACAGTTCGCCGCCCAGTTGCGCACCCCAGCGGATACCATCACCAGTGTTGCCGTCCGAGCCGAAGTACAGCGCGTCGGCGATCTCTTCACAGTGGTTCTTCACCATCCGACGGTTGCCGGCGAATCCGTCCGTGGCGAGGATTACCGCGTCGGCCTTGATAGCCTCAGTGTGGCGCTTTCCAGCGATAGCCCCTACCACCGACCCGTCGTCGGCGACGAGTTTCCGGAGAGGGCTGTTGGTGAGGAGTTCGATGTTCTCCGTCGCCTCGGCGCGTTCAACGAGCTGTGTAATGAGGTTGTCCCCGTTCCGTCCCGGCGGTGCGTGCATCCGGTACTCCGAGTGTTTCGGGTACTTGAAGTCATCTACGAGGTGGAGGTCGATGTTCCAATCATCAACAAGCCAATGGATGAGCGATGCGCTCTCTCGACACAGGTGGAGTACGCGGTTCTCGTCTGTGGTATATCCATTCTTCTCGAGGATATCTCGAGCCATGTCCTCGGGCCGTTCCTCGATACTGGCTGCCCGCTGAAAACGGGTTCCAGCGGCAGGAATCATTCCCGTCGACAGTGATGTGTTCCCTCCAAAAGAGTCCGACTTCTCGACGACAGTCACGGTCAGTTCGTCGTTCTCGGCTGCGGCGAGGCCGGCGACGAGACCGGTCCCTCCACCGCCACCGATGAGTACGTCCGTTTCTACGACCCAGTCAACCTCGTCAGCCGATATTATCTCCGCGTCGGCTCCTTCGATAGTTGGCATATCGTCAAATGATGCCATACGACAAACAGAGACGGAGAGATGGTAAAACTACCTCAACGCGAGGAGCTCTCGACCGACATAATACCTATAGAACTCTTTAAAACCGCTCCGGTGAACCTATCGCGCATGGCGTCGAACCCGCGCGCGGTGGTTGAGGAACTGTTCGACCGGATGGCAGACGAAGAGTGTCGGGAGACGGTCGGTGAACTGTTCGCCGAAGACGCAGTCATCCAGTTCCCCGGGGAGCGCTTCGAGGGTGCTGACGCAGCGGAGGAGATGCTCACGTGGCTTGACGCACAGTACGAGTGGGCGAGAAAAGAGTTCGACCGCTGGATCGTGACGGGTAGCGACGTGGTCTGTCTCGGTACCCTCTATGGAATCGACAGTGGTGGACAATCGTTCGAGGACGTTCGATACGTCGATGTCTACGAGGTTGTCGATGCTCGAATCGAACGAATGGACATCTACAACGACCTCGCGCTCGGGGGTATCGCCGAGTAATCAGCTTACACAACAGTGGGTTCGGAGGGTGTGGGTGTGTACTCAGTCGTCGTCAGACGGTCGCTCCTCACCACTCATCGACTCCCGATTGACCTCATCGGATTCGCCCCACCCGAGTCGATCACCGAGTGAGATGACACCGTTCGGGAGCAACAACGCGATCAGTACGAGTGCGATCCCGTAGACAACTGTATCGAGCCCGGGAATATCGGGGAACGAGACCCGAAGGGCCTCGCTCAATGGGAACACGAGGAACGAGCCGATGATGGTGCCTGGAACCGACCCGACACCACCAATCACCGATGGCAGCAGTATCTCTACGTTGCGAGTCAGACCAAAAACGGTCGACGGTCGGATGATCTCTACGTACATACTCCAGAACGCGCCACACCACGCCGTAAAGAACGCCGAAGTACCGATCGCGAACATCTTGTACCTGAAGGGGGAGATGCCAAGGCTGGCGGCTGCGTCCTCGTTTTCTCGGATAGCGAAGAGATAGTACCCGATCTGGGATCGCTTGATTAGCCACGCCACGACTGTAACGACCAGGAGGAACGACAGGATGAGATAGTAGTAGGAATTGGGCTCACGGAACTGCATCGCGACAAGGCCGAACTCCGCCCCGTAGTCCCCCGGGAACGGTCGGTAGATGCCGACCGCCGCACCGAACTCCTCCATATTCCGGACGACAACCTGCAGGAGGAGGGCGATGGCGAACGTCGCTAGCGCGAAGTAGTGACCTCGCAAGTCGTACCGGAAATTCAGAAAGCCGACCGCGAGTCCAATGACCCCGGCGACCAGGGCACCGACCAGTAACCCGATCCAGGGATTGATCCCGAACGCGACGCTGAGCTTGCTGGTGACGTACGCTCCAACCCCGAAGAACGCGGCGTGTCCGAACGAGAAGTAGCCGGTGTAGCCCGACATGATGTTCCATGCCTGACCGGCGGTCGCGTAAACAAGCGTCACAATCAGGACATTGACACTCAGGAAGGCACCGAGACTGAACCCGAGGATGGAGACACCGAGGAGCTGTGGTAACGCCGCCAGAAAGGCGAATCCGACGACTAGCTTTACCGTCGCTCCGTAGGGGGTACCGTTCAAACGGCTGTACGTGTCCCGGGCTCGAGCGAACGATGCTCGGTCCGACGTCATCGTGAGACCTCCTCCGCCCCGAACAGACCGGTCGGTTTGACGTACAACAACACGACGAACATCCCGAAGATAACGATCTCGTATACTGTTCCCGGGAGGTAGTAGCTCCCGTACACCTCTATGAGCCCGATGACGAGTCCCCCGACGAGCGCACCAGGGAACGAGCCGAGACCGCCCAAGACTACGATGACGAACGCCTTCACGAGGTAGGTCTCACCAGCAAATGGGTCGACTGGTGAGAACAGAACGATGGCCCCACCGCCAAGACCGGCCAACGCAGCCCCCAGTCCGAAGGTTAGATGATCGATTCGAGGAACGTTGATACCCATGTACCACGCAGCGTCGCGGTTGTCTGCGGTCGCGCGGAGCGCCCGTCCGAGTTTCGTGTAATAGAGGAAGGCCCAGCACGCAACGATCGACAGGAGGGCGATGACGAGGGCGTATAGCTGTGCTCTGGGGATACTCGCCCCGAGGACCTGATAGTTACCGAGCTGGATCCCCAGCGAGCGAGAATCGGCGCCGAACGCGATTTCCAGTAGCGCAATGATGATGAACGAGATGCCGAGCGTGACGATGAACTGATTTTCCTCGGGTTTCTCGATAATCGGCTCGATCGTTAGCACGCTCAACGCGACCCCGAGGACGAACAGTAACACGACGCTGACGATAATCGTGAGGAATGGAGACACTCCAAACGTCGACGAAACCCACCACGAGGAGAACATACCGAGGACGAGGAACGAGCCGTGGGCGAAGTTCACGATATCCATCACACCGAAGATCATCGTGAGTCCCAGTGCGGCCAGGGCATAGATTCCCCCCAACAGGAGCCCGAACACTAACAGCTGAAGTAAGACGGGGTTGAGACCTATCAAATCACCGAATAATTCTCGAAGCGGCTCAAGCACCCCGCTCTGTACGGCAAGATGTAACATACCTCGGTGAAGGGGTATCTGTTACTTAATAGTTGCTCAACGGCGGGCCGTCAACTCAGAACTGCGGACTTGTCTGTGCGTACTCTTCCGGGAACACGACGTTCGCTTCCTGGTCCTGAACTTGGTGCATCGGGGCGAGACCGTTCTCGTTTTCTCCATCGTCTTGGAACGTAATCGGCCCCATCGCAGCCGGGTGGTCTTCGACAGTAATGTTCTGGAGTGCACTCTGGATGTCACCCGGATCGGTCGAGCCAGCCTCTTCGATTGCGTTCGCAATGACGATAGTGCTAGCGTAACTCATCGAGGTGTGAATCACCTGTAACGGGTCACCGAACTCCTCCTCGTAGTCAGTGAAGATGGTCTCGGTCCAGTCGAGCGTGTGATCGAAGTCGTAGTTGTTCCCGAACCCACCCTCGACGAACTCCCCGATTTCCGAGATGACCTGTTCGGAGGTGAACGTCGGGGTCGAACAGCCCGTGAGCAGCGATGGCCTGTAGTCAACGTTCTGCAGACTGTTTGCAAGCATGATACCACCGTTTCCGTAGCCGACGAACACGATAGCGTCGGGATCGTTTTCTCTGGCCCTCGTGGCTTCGGTGTCGAGGTTCGACTGGTCAGCGGAGTAGGCGTCGGCGAACGCTATCTCCACATCGTTGTCCGGAAGTGCACTCTGGAGTGTCTCGTTGATAGACTGGCCGAACGCCGTGTCGAGGTAGACGATTCCGGCAGTGTCCATCGTCTGGTCGTTCGAGCGCGCGACTTCAGGCATGAACTCTGCGTAGTTCTGCGCGAACCCCGTTGCGTTGGGAGAGACACGGTAGACGTACTCTAGCTGGTTCTCTTGAAGAATCCGGTTAGCGACGGAAACGTCGATGAGGTGGGGGACTTGCTCGCGCTCGGCGATCTGAGCTGCAGACAGGGTCACCGGAGAGGAGTAACAGCCAGTGATAGCGACCGCTCCGGCTTCGATGAGTTGTTGTTCGACTTCGCCCCCGAGCTCCTGAGTCCCCTCGTTATCGCCCCGCTCGACGGTGAGTGTTGCACCGTCGAGACTGGGGATACCTCCGTCGTCGAATCCCGGGACGACACCCCCCTGGTTGATGTGGGTCACGGCCAATTCGACGGCGCGCGCCATCGCACTTCCTGCCCTCGATAGATCCCCCGACAGTGGGTGGTTCGCCCCGATGACGATTTCGTCCGAGCTACTCGAGGAACCCCCACCGTTGCTTCCGTTCGTGGAATTGTCCCCTCCGCCAGCACAACCCGCTAGCCCGACGAGACTACCGGCACCGACCGTTGCGATGAACCGACGTCTACTGGTTTCCGTGAAATTGCTATCGCTTGCCATGGATTGCTGTGTCACGACCTTAGTCGGATACTATATAAAACTTGGTTTACAGAGAGTGCCACGACGGGTGTCGGTACCAACGCTTATGAGAACGTGTGGCAAGATGTGACTATGTTCGTTCGTAATGTCGACCCAGAATTGGTCGACTGGGAATCGGAGACGGACTTCATCATCGTCGGTGGGGGAGGATGTGGCTTATCAGCCGCAGCGACCGCCGCTGCTCACTGTGATGTAACACTTCTCGAGAAAGCCGACCGGGTCGGCGGGAAAGCGCGTGTCGCCACCGGGCAAATCTGTGGAGTCGGCTCGTCACTCCAACACGAACTCGGTATCGACGATAGCGCGGAGGCGTTCTACGAGGACCTCCTAGTCCAGCAGACCGAGACATCCGCTGAGCGCTACACCCTCAACCACGACCTCGTCACGACCGTTGCCGGCCGTTCGGGAGAGACGCTCGACTGGCTTATGTCAGAGGTCGGTGCGGGCCTGACGCTCCACACCGGCCGGTTCGAGATGGCTGGCCATCGCGTCCATCGGACGCACTATCCCGTCCGCGCCGACGGAGTTATTCCACGAGCAGGCCAGCCAGTCACCGATGCACTCCATGAAACTGCTCTCGACCGCGATGTCGATATCAGAACCGAATTCCCCTGCGACCAACTAGTGCTCGACGAGGAGACGGGACAGATTATCGGTGTCGCCTCCAAAGAGAATCCGAGCGCTGTCCCGCGTCGTCAGTCAACAATCATGATACGGGCTGAGCACGTCCTGCTGGCCTGTGATGGGTTCGCAGCTAATCCAGAACTGGTCGCCGAGCGCCTCCCGGAGATCGCCGACCTGGACTACTGGGGGACCCGCGAGAACACGGGGGATGCGCTCCGCATCGCCGAGGAACTCGGTCTTCGCCTCGACGAACCGTTGTACGACATGCACGGCCCGTTTACCGTCCCGGAGGGCGTCTACCTCCCGAACGAACTCGTCAAGGCCGGCTCTATCATCGTCAACGAGGACGCAGAACGCTTCATGGACTGCGGGAACGTCCCCTACCGGATGATGGACATGCACATCCTCGACCAGGAGAGCTCGACCGGGTACCTCGTCCTCGACGAGTCTATCGTCGACTTGTTCATTGATGAACCGCTCACGACCCACCAGTTCTCGTTCCTGCTCGACGAGGACTGTTTCGACGTTTCGGACTCGGTGGCGGCGGTCGCTGACCGCTACGGTCTCGACGCCAACGACCTCGCCCGCACTATCGAGTCGGTCAACCGAGCCGCCCGCGACGACGACGCCGAGGTCCCTTATGGCCGGGCGTACCCCCACAATCTCGCGCCGCCGTTCTACACGGCAAAGATACGGCCGATGTACGTCAAGGCGCGACAGGGCATCGTAGTCGACGAGCGGATGCGGGTCGTCCGGGAGGACGGGTCGGTCATCGAGAACCTTTACGCGGGGGGAAACGCCTCCGAGAGTCTGGAGGCCGGAGACCCCAACGTCTACATCCCGGGGATGGACCTCATGACGGCGCTCACCGAGGGTCACTTAGTCGGCGAGTTCGTTGGCAAATCGGTCGCCGGGGCTGCAGGCGAGGACACGGAGGGACGGGCGTGAGTGCCGAGACGGACCTCGCGACGTTCGCGGCCGACCTCACATGGGCGGACATCCCCGAGACCGTCCGTTCGCACGCCTGCCTCGTACTCGCCGATACCGTAGCAGCGACGGTCGGCGGGTCTACCGACCCCGACGTCCGAGGTTTCGTCGGGGAGGCCTGCGAGCGCACGCCCGGCCGAGCGACCGTCATCGGTCACGGCGCGACCACGTCGCGGTACCTCGCGGCGTTCGCCAACGGTGCCGCGGGGACGGTGCTCGAACTCGACGAGGGCCATAAGTTCGCTGCGGGCCACCCGGCGATACACGTCCTCCCGGCGCTGCTCGCCGACGCCGAGGTCGATGCCGGGAGCGGCCGTGACCTGCTCGTCGCGTTCGTCGTGGGCTACGAGGCCGCCGCCCGGGCCGGACGCGCGTGCTACCCGCTCGCGGCGGGCTACCACCCACACGGTGTCTGGGGACCGGTCGGCGCCGCCGTCGGCGTCGCCGTCCACCGCGGATACGACGCCGAGGATATCCGGACAGCAGCGCGCATCGCCGCCAAGGATGCCCAGCACACGCTGATGGCGGCGGCGACCGAGGGTGCGACCGTCCGCCAGGCGTTCGCCGGCGGTGCGAACCTCTCGGGGCTCCTTGCCGCCGACCTCGCTGCTGCGGGGTTCTCCGGTGTCGAGGACGGGGTCGCCAGACACCTCGATCTCGCCGCTGACGGCGAGGTCGACCGCGAGGCGCTCGGTGCCGAATTGGGCGAGCGCTGGGACGTCACGCTCGGATATTTCAAACGCCACGCAGCCTGTCGCTACACTCACCCCACCATCGATGCGGTCGAGGCCCTCCTCGACGATGGCCTCGACCCGGCAACCGTCGAGCGTGTCCGTGTCGAGACGTACCCGACGGCGGCCGGTCTCACCGAGACTCACCCACGCAACGCGCTCCAGGCGAAGTTCTCCGTCCCGTTCGCCGTCGCTACCAGACTCGTCCACAGCACCGCCGGCAAGGCGGCGTTCGTCGACGACGCCATCGACGACGCGGCGCTAGCGCTCGCCGACCGGGTCGAGGTGGTCGCCACCGACGAGATGCGCGATAGACTCCCCGACCGGCGGTCCGCGCGGGTCACGATGAGAACGACCGACGGCACCTCGGTCACGGAGGAGGTGGTCCACGCGGCCGGCGGAGCCGAGCGACCGTACGACGAGGCGGCTATCCACGAGAAGTTCGATGCCCTCGTCCGGCCGGTGCTCGGCGACACGCGAAGAGACACGCTGTGGGCCGCGACGCGCGAGGGGCCGGCCGACCCGCAGTCGCTCTGTGCCCTGCTCCGGGCGGACGACTGACCGACAGGAGACGACGAACCGAACGCGAGGCGACAACCGCCGGTCGCGGTGCCTCAGTTGATGCCGAGGTACAGTTCGATGAGTTCGTCCTCCTCGGCGAGGTCAGCGGGCGGACCGTCGAACTGCGTACGCCCCTGTGCGAGAATATAGACGTGGTCTGCGACCCGCAGCGCGGTCTTGACGTTCTGCTCGACCAGCACGACCTGGACGCCGCTGTCGACGAGTGTCTGGACCTGGTCCATCACGTCGTCTACTAGCGCCGGCGCGAGGCCTGCCGATGGTTCGTCGAGGAGGAAGACATCCGCGCCAGAGACCATCGCGCGGGCGAAACTCAGCATCATCTGCTGGCCCCCCGAGAGCGCGCGGGCTTGTGCCGCCGTCTTGTCGCTGAGCACGGGGAACGCATCGAGCGCATCGTCTATGCGCCGCCGTACGACGTCGTCGTCGTCGACCGAGTGGCCCCCAAGCAGGAGATTCTCCCGGACCGTCATCGTCGGGAACAGCCCCCCGTCCTGTGGGACGGTGATGATACCAGCGTCGACCATGTCGCTGGCGTTGGCGTCGGTCAAGTCACGATCGCCCATCCGCTTGCGCCCGCTCCAGAGGGGGAGTTTGCCGCCCATAGCCTTGATGAGTGTCGACTTCCCCGATCCGTTGGGACCGAAGATACAGGTGACCCCCTCGTGGCTCCGCGCCGACACGCCGTGGATGATCTCGTGGTTCCCATACCCCGTCACCACGTCCTCGACGACGAGTCGGTCGGCCCGCGGGGACACGGCGTCGCCGTCGTCGGCCGTCGGGTCCGGGTCGACGCTCATCCGAGCACCTCCTCGATATCGCTCTCGGCGCCGAGGTACGCATCACGGACCCGCGACTCCGCGGTCACCTCGTCGAACGTCCCCTCTGCGATGATGCGCCCCTGATCGAAGACGCTGACCGTGTCCGCAAACTCCCTGATGAGGTCCATGTCGTGTTCAACGATGACGAACGTCGTCCCACGGTCGTTCATCGCGAGCAGTCGGTCGAGGATGCGCTTCTGGAGGGCGGGGTTGACGCCCGCAGTCGGTTCGTCGAGGAGGATGCACTTCGGGTCGAGCATGAGCAGGCGCGCCAGTTCGAGGAGTTTCTGTTGTCCGCCGCTCATCTCGCTGGCCTCGTCGTCCGCGAGGTGGGCGATGTCGAGGAACTCCAGTATCTCGCCGGCGCGTTCGCGCTTCTCGGAGCGGACCCGAAGTCCCTTCGAGTGGACCGCGAGAAGGTTCTCTCGGACGGTCAGACTCTCGAACGGCGAGACGATCTGGAACGTCCGTGCTAGTCCCTTGCGCGCGATCTCGTGGGAGGCGAGCCGCGTTACGTCTTCGCCGTCGAACGTCACCGTCCCCCCGTCTGGCTGGTAGAATCCGGTGACCGTGTTGAAGAACGTCGACTTTCCACTGCCGTTCGGCCCGATGATGCCCCGCACTTCGCCGTCCTTGACGGAGAGGGAGATACCGTCGTTCGCGACGAGCGCGCCGAACGTCTTGCGCAATCCGTCGGTCTCAAGAAGCGGTGCCATTGACCAGGGTGATGCAAGGTACCAACTTAAGCGTTGGTACACAGTTGCACGCACAGTCACTTCGCCTGGGGCGCGATTCACTCGACAGTGGAGAATCCCCTAACGATGCACAACGCATCCGCCTGCAGGCACTCCGCCGTGGCGAAACACACAACGTGTCTTACTGCGATGTGGTGGCATGGATCAGCTTCTGGGCGACCGGACGGCAGTCGTCACCGGCGCGACCAGCGGAATCGGGCGAGCCATCGCGCGACGGTTCGCCGCTCACGGCGCGGACGTCGTCGTCGCGGACCTGCGCGAACAGCCTCGTGAAGGGGGTGCGCCGACACACGAGCGTATCGCCGACGAGACCGACCGGCGGGCGCGGTTCGTCGAGTGCGACGTCCGCGACCCGACCGCCTTGGAGCAGGCGGTGGCGGCCGCCGACGGTTTCGGTGGTGTGGACGTGATGGTGAATAATGCGGGCGTCTTCCGCGCTGAATCATTCCTGACCGCCGACGAGGCGGAATTCGACCGCGTGTTCGAGACGAACGTGAAGGGGACGTACTTCGGATCGCAGGCAGCCGCCCGGCGGATGGTCAATCGGGGTGGCGGGAGCATTGTCAACCTCTCGTCGACCGCGGGGCTGTACGGCGTGGGCGACTACGTCGCGTACTCGGCGTCGAAGGGCGCGGTGCGACTCATGACCTACGCACTGGCCGACGCGCTCGGGTCCGACGGCGTCCGGGCGAACGTCGTCCACCCCGGCGTCGTTGAGACGGCGATGACCCGCGAGGACAGTCGAGTCGTGGGCACCGACGCGGGCGAGGCGTTCAGAGACCGCATCCCGCTCGGCGCGTTCGGCCGGCCCGAAGACGTCGCCGATGCGGCGCTGTACCTCGCGAGCGACCTTGCACGCTACGTCACGGGGGAGTCACTGGTCGTCGACGGCGGCATCCACTCGACAGGGTGAGTCCGTGTCGACGTTCTCACCGGTAGCTCCTCTTGAATGAACAGTGTCCGCGCGGTGCCGTTGCGGTGGACCCATCAGACCTGGAAGCAGGGAATCTCCCGCGAAGTCTAGCTCTCGGTCGCTTGCCGGTAGCGTCACATCCGCAACAACCTCGACGACAGTGCCGTCGTCGCAGGCGACTTCACTCTGCATCGTCCACCCTCGGTGACGCGGGCGTTCAGAACGGCCAGGTCTACGGTAGCGTGAGGCATGTATCGGAGTGCGGGGGTCGCTCGCAAAAGTGTAGCGGGGGCGCGACAGCTTTACCACCCCGTGAAGTGCACTCGTATGACATGGACTGGACGGCACGACCGAACCGTGAGAGGCGACCGACGAACGCGGCGGCTTTCCGGAGGCCGGCGTGACGACCGACGAAAATCGGACGGGGGTATTGTTCGCCCTGCGTGACGACCCAGCGCTGGCGGCGCGGGCGGAGGCGCTCGGCTACGACTCCGTGTGGGCGGCCGAGGGTCAGGGGATGACCGCGTTCGGGAAACTGGAGCGCTGGGCAGTCTACACCGATGAGATTCGTCTGGCGACGGGTATCGTCAACGTGTTCTCGCGGACGCCCGCGGCGGTGGCAGCCGCGACGGCGACGCTCGATCGGCACTCGGGCGAGCGAGCCGTCCTGGGCTTAGGGGTCGCTCACCCGGGCGTCGTCGAGACGTTCCACGGCGTGGAGTTCGACCGACCGCTCGCCCGAATGCACGAGTACGTCGAACTCGTCCGACGGTACCTCCGTGGGGAGGCGGCGGGGTTCGACGGTGAGTTCTATACCCCCGAGCGGACGAGTTTCTGGGCGGCGTTCGAACCCGAACGGGCGTCGGTCCCCATCTATAACGGGGCGCTCGGCCCGGCGAACGTCCGGCTGACCGGCGAGGTTGCCGACGGCTGGCTGCCGAACCTCTACCCCCACGGGCGCTTCGAGGAGGCGATGGGATGGCTCGCCGAGGGGGTGGACCGTGCTGACCGCGACCTTGAGGACATCGACGTGGCGATGTACGTGTTGACGTCGGTCCACGAGGACCCGTCCGTCGCATACGAGGCGGCGGCCTACCACGTGGCGTACTACCTCCGGGACGTCCCCGGCTACTACGGCCGGGTCGCCGAGGAGGCGGGATACGGGGCGGCGGTCGAGGCCGCCTGTGACGCCGAGACCACCGAGGAAGCCGCACGGCGTCTCCCCGAGACGTTCCTCGACGTCGTCGGCCTGGTGGGCACGCCAACATCGGTGCGCGAGCGACTCGAGGCCATCCGTGAGATGGGTGTCGACCTGCCCGTCGTTCGCGCGCCGGCGGGGACCGACGAGGCATGGGTCGAGCGGACGCTGGAGGCGTGCGCGCCGGGCGAGGCGAACACGCAGTAGCGTTCGACCCCCCTGGTGCGCAGGTGACGAAATTTTATACCGGTGGCCACCCCAGCCGTGTGTGAGAGATAATGACAGAGCGCATCTGGGAAGATCTGCTTTCCGAACGTGACAAGCAGGTCATCACAGCAGCCGGCTACGACAAGGAGGGTGCTTCCTCGTGGGAGTCCCGCGGCCTCGGGGAGAATCCGCTGGTCCTAGTCATCGACATGCAACGCCTTATCGTCGGCGACGACATCCCCATCCTCGAGGCAGTCGAGGAGTATCGGACAGCAATGGGCGAGGTCGCGTGGAGCGCCATCGACCACATCGAACCGTTTCTGGCGTTCGCCAGGGACCGGGGGCTGCGGGTGGTATACAGCCGGGTCGTCCCGTCGAGTTACGACGACCCCAACCACCCGGATCTCGACATCGTCGACCCAGTCGCTCCCGAGGCCGACGAGACAGTTATCGACAAGACATACGCAAGCGTCTTCTTCGACACCGAACTCGACGACCTGCTGCGTGATGGCGACCACGACTCGCTCATCGTCGTCGGCAACTCCACGAGCGGCTGCGTCCGTGCGACGGTCGTCGACGCGACCCAGTATGGTTACGGCGTCGTTCTGCCTCAGGAGTGCCTGTTCGACCGTATCGAGGCTTCGCACAAGGTCGGCCTGCTGGATATGTGGATGAAATACGCCGAGGTGCTAGAGACCGCCGAGGTCCGTGACTACGTCGACAGCCTGGTGTCCGCATGAGCCACGACCTCGTCATTACCGGCGGCACCGTCGTCACGCCCGAACACGGTACGTTCGAGGCCGACGTGGCCGCGACCGACGGCGTCGTCAGTGCCGTCGCGCGGCCGGGGAGCCTCAACGCCGACCGTGAGATAGACGCCACGGGTAACTACGTCCTCCCGGGTGCCATCGACCCCCACACCCACCACGGGATCTACCGGACGCTGGCAGAGGACGCCGAGAGCGAGTCGCGGTCGGACCTCGTCGGCGGCGTCACCACCATCGGGAACTACTTCCGGCGTCCCGGCTCCTACGCGGAGATAATGGACGACTACTTCGCACAGGCCGAACCCAACTACTACCACGACTACTTCTTCTCGCTGGGCTTGCTCTCGTTCGAGCACGTCGAGGAGATACCGCATATCGTCGAGGACCTAGGCATCACCTCGTTCAAGTGGTACATGAACTACAAGTATGCCGCCGAGGAGAAGTTCGGCGTCGACTGTCAGATGCTCGACGACTTCGGCGACACGTTCGTCCGGTCGCTCGCAAAGCAGGACGTCCCGACGACGCTCGGCTATCACTCCGAGAACGTCGAGATAACGAACTCGCTGGGCGACAACCCGTACTTGGAGGTCGAACGCGACGAGGACCAAGAGTACCGCGACTACGACGCCCTCGTCAAGCAGTTCCCGGACTACGCGGAGGCCCAGAGCATGATTGCGGGGGCCGCGCTGGCGCGCCAGCACGGTTATGGCGAGAACTTCTACGCCGTCCACGTCTCCTCGGGGCGGACCGCCGACGAACTCGCCACGCTCAAGGCAGCGGGCTGGGGGTTGACCGGCGAGACCTGCACCCACTACTTGACGCTCACCAGCGAGGAGGCCGACGAGCGCCACAACGTCAATCCGCCAGTCCGCTCGGCGACCGACCGCGAGACACTTTGGAGGCGGGTCGCCGACGGCACAATCTCCTGTATCGGTACCGACCACTGCTGCAACATGGCCGACGAGAAGATCGGTGATGACGTCCCCGACAGCCTTCCAGGGTTCCCGAGCACGGCAACGATGCTCCCGCTCGTCCTTTCGGAGGGGGTCGACCGCGGGCGTATCTCGCTGGAACGGGCCGTCGAGGTGACCTCGACGAACACGGCGAAGGCGTTCGATCTCTACCCGAAGAAAGGCACCGTCCGCGTCGGCAGCGACGCCGACCTCGTGGTCGTCGACCTCAAGGAGACGAAGACGGTCACACCCGAATTACTGAAGAGTGCCGCCGACTACTCGCCGTACGACGGCCGCGAGGTGACGGGATGGCCGACTCATACCGTTGTGAAGGGCCAGGTGGCCTACGAACGTGGCGAGGTCGTCGGCGACCCCGGCCACGGCACGCACATTGACCGCCCCATCTGACGATCGATCACGATAACGAGACATCAACGACCACGACATCAATCATGTACGCCACGACACACACGCGACCGATCGACCGCGAGGCCCGTCTCCTGGGCCGCTACCGACTGCCGGAGGCCACATGAACGGCCTCGAGACGACGATGGACGACGAGTCGGCGGGCCCACTCACGGGCCTGACGGTCGTCGAGGCGGGGACGATGATATCGGCCGGGACCGCCGGCCGGTTTCTCGCCGACTTCGGGGCTACGGTCATCAAGGTCGAACACCCCGAAACGGGCGACCACCTGCGCCAGTTCGGTCCACAGAAGGAGGGGACCGGTCTCTGGTGGAAGTACCTCGGGCGGAACAAGCAATCGGTCACACTGAACCTCGGCATCGAGGACGGCCAGGTCGTCTTTGAGGACCTCGTCTCGGAGGCCGACGTGCTCATCGAGAACTTCCGACCGGGGACGCTCGAACGTTGGAACCTCGGTTACGACCGTCTTTCGGAGCTAAATCCGGGGCTCGTCATGTGCCGGCTCTCGGGGTTCGGGCAGACCGGGCCGTACGCCGAGCGCCCCGGGTTCGGCACGCTCGCTGAGGCGATGAGCGGGTTCGCCTACCTCAATGGCTACTCCGACCGGGAGCCGCTGTTGCCACCGACGGGGCTTGCCGACGGCATCGCCGCGCTGTTCTCGACGTTTGCGGTCATGTTCGCGCTCTACCACCGCGACGTCCACGGCGGCAGTGGCCAGTATATCGACACGAGTCTCACCGAGCCCATCTTCTCGCTGCTCGGTCCACAGCCACTACGCTACGACCAGCTCGACACGATCGAGAAGCGCTCGGGCAACCGCTCGACGTCCTCGGCCCCGCGGAACGTCTACCGCACTGGCGACGACCGCTACGTCGCCATCTCTGCGAGCGCCCAGCCGACGGCGATGCGCGTGTTCGACGCTATCGACCGGCCGGACCTGAAAGACGACGAGCGGTTCGTGGACAACGAGCGTCGACTGGAGAACGTCGACGAACTCGACGGCCTCATCCAGGAGTGGATGGATGAGCATAGCCGCGAGGAGGTGCTAGCGGCGTTCAACGACGCCGACGCGACTATCGCACCCATCTACAACGTCGAGGACATCTTTCATGACGAGCAGTACCGCGCCCGGGACGCCGTCGTCACCGTTGAGGACGACGACCTCGGGCCGGCGCGGGTTCAGAACGCGTTTCCCCTGTTCAGCGAGACTCCCGGAGAAGTCTGCCATCTCGGGCCGGGACTCGGCAAGCACAACGAGGCGGTGTACGGCGGCGTGTTGGGGTACGACGAGGAGACTCTCGCGTCATTAGCCGAGGAGGGGGCGATCTGAGTGGCGCTTGACTTCCCCGAGGACGTCGCACTCGTCGAGATGCTCCCGCGCGACGGGTTCCAGCGCCTCGACGAGTTCGTCCCAACCGACGAGAAGGTCGAGATGATCGACCGCCTGTCGTCGACCGGCGTCGACGAAATCGAGTTCACGTCGTTCACCCACCCGAAGGCCGTCCCGACACTCCGTGACGCCGACGAGGTGGCCGCCCGCATCGACCGAAACCCCGACGTGAGCTACCGAGCGCTGGTGCCGAACGCGGTCGGCATGGAGCGTGCGCTCGATGTTGATGTTGATAAAGTGAACGCACTCGTTACCGTCAGCGAGAGCTACAGCCGGAAGAACCAGAACATGACCGTCGAGGAGATTCTCGACGAGGTACGCACCATCGTCGACCTCGCCGATGGGACAGACGTCGCGGTCGAGGCCGGCGTCGGCACTAGCTTCTACTGTCCCTACGAGGGGCGCATCGCTCCCGAGGCGACGCTGGAGGTCGTCGAGGCGGCGGTCGAGGCCGGCGTCGACGAGGTGACGCTGGCGACGACGATGGGACTGGCCGACCCGAGACAGGTGACCGACCTGTTCACCACGGCGATGGAGCGCTGGCCGGACATGGAGTACGGCCTGCATCTTCACAACACGAACGGGATGAGCCTCGCGAACACGCTCGCTGCGATGCTTGTCGGCGTCGACCGGTTCGACAGTTCCGTCTGTGGCCTCGGTGGCGGCGTCGTCCTCCCCGAGGGGATGACCGGGGTCGGCAACACGCCGACCGAGGACCTTGTCCGGATGCTCGCGGCAATGGGTGTCGAGACGAACGCGGACCCAGATCGAGTGGAGGCGGTGGCCCGCCACGTCAGCGAGGCGCTGGGGCTTGGCGCGACGAGCCACGTCCTCATGGGCGGCACCGTCGACCGGGTGCTGGAGACGGTCGAGGAGGCAAACAATTGATGTCGTTTCGTACACAACGGCCACTGTTGGCCGGGCAGCAAGCGGTCACACGGATTCGACCATGACTGGAAAGACATTCGCGGAGAAACAGCTCTCGGGGAAGTCCGGGCGGGACGTCCACGCCGGCGACTATGTCGAGGCGGAGATAGACGTGGCGATGGCCCACGACATCACGGGACCGCTCGCCTTCCAGACGTTCGACGAGGTGACCGGCAGTGACGGGGCACTGTTCGCGCCCGACCGAACCGTCTTCACCATCGATCACCACGCGCCAGCAGACGGCGTCCAAGCGGCGAACAACCACAACGCACTCCGGGAGTTCGCCGCCGAGCACGGCGCCCACCAGTATGACGTCGGCGACGGCATCTGCCATCAGGTGCTCGTCGAGGAGGGCCACGTCGGCCCAGGCGACCTCGTCGTCGGTGCGGATTCTCACTCGACGACGTACGGAGGCCTCGGCGCGTTCGGCACGGGCGTCGGCTCGACCGACCTCGGGACGGCGATGGCGACTGGCGACCTCTGGTTTCGCGTCCCCGAGACCCGGCGGTTCGAGGTCGAGGGTGACCTCCCAGAGGCCGTCTACGCCAAAGACCTCGTCCTGAAGTTCATTGGTGACGTCGGCTTCGCAGGGTGTACCTACATGGCCGCGGAGTACGCCGGGAGCACCGTCGCGGCCCTACCCCTCCACGAGCGGTTCGTGCTGGCGAATATGGCCATCGAGATGGGCGGGAAGGCGGGTATCGTTGAGCCCGACGAGCGAACCGCACGATATCTCGAGGCGCAGACGGGGCGCGCTCCAAGTACTGATGTCGACGACCCCGCGCTGCACGCCGACCCGGACGCCGAGTATGTGGACGTCCACACCTACCGGGCCGAGGAGATTGCGCCGCAAGTGTCGACGCCCTCGAACCCCGAGAACGCAGTCGACGTGGGGAAGGTAGAGGGGACCGAGATAGATCAGCTGTTCGTCGGAACGTGCACGAACGGCCGCTTCGAGGACATGCAGGTCGTCGCCGACGTCCTCGAAGGCGAGGAGATCGCACCGAACGTGCGGATGGTCGTCGTTCCCGCTTCGGGGGCTGTCTACCAGCAGATGCTCGAGACAGGCGTGCTGACGACGTTCGTCGACGCCGGCGCAGTCGTCCAGAGCGCGGGATGTGGTCCCTGCGCGGGCTACCACCAAGGCGTCCTCGGCGACAGCGACGTCTGTCTGGCAACGGCGAACCGTAACTTCCCCGGACGAGAGGGGTCGATGAAGTCGTCGGTGTACCTAGCGAGTCCGGCGACGGTCGGCGCGTCGGCGCTCTACGGGGAAATCACCGACCCACGGCGTGTCGACACCTCGCGGTATGACGATGTCGCGCTAGCGAAGGGGGCCCGCTCATGAGCACGGGTGATGACCCGGACCCCGCGACGCCGGCGCGCGCGTGGGTATTCGGCGATGACATCGATACCGACCAGATCATCCCTTCGCGGTTCATCGTCTCCAGCGACCCCGAGGAGATCGCACAGCACACGTTCGAGGACCTTCGCCCCGAGTTCTCCGAGTCGGTGCGTGCCGGCGAGTTCGTCGTCGGCGGGGAGAACTTCGGTAGCGGTTCGTCGCGCGAGCAGGCCCCACTCTCGCTGCTCGGTGCCGGTGTGGCGGGCGTCGTCGCCCAGTCGTTCGCCCGCATCTTCTTCCGGAACGCAATCAATCTCGGCTTGCCGGTGCTCATCAGCCCGGAAGCCGGACGCATTCGCGATGGCGACGAGATACACATGGAACTCGACACCGGCACCATCGTCAACCACACGCGCGACGAGCGTTACGAGGCCGAACCGCTCCCTGAGTTCCTCCAGTCGATCGTCGAACGAGGGGGACTGAAACCTTACACGAAGGCCAAACTCAACGAGCAGTAACCGTCGAGTATCCCGGGGCCATATCGGCCAATACTTATCACGGCCCTTGCGTAACTGGTAAAACGTGCGACTACAACACACGATAGAGTCTTGGCTTGGTGTTCTCGACTCCAGACGAGGGTGTGAAGGGAGGAACTGAATGGAGATTGATCTCTCTGGTCGGACCGCGGTCGTTACCGGAGCGAGCGCTGGTATCGGACGAGCCATTGCCACGTCGTTGGCGGAGGCTGGTGGAAACGTCGTTGTCGCCGATATCGAACGAAGCACCCCACCAGATGCCGACCGAACCACCGTCGAACACATTCGGGCGATATCCGGTGAGGCCCACTTCATTGAGGTCGACGTTGCCGATGGAGAGAGCGTTGCAGCGATGATTCGGACGGCGGTCGACCGCTATGGAGGACTGGACGTTCTTGTAAATAATGCGGGAATCTCACACAAGGGAACGATCGAGGAGACTGCCCCGACAGAGTGGCAGCGGGTGATCGATGTTAACCTCACCGGAGTATACAATGGGGTCCATCACGCTGTCGAATACCTCCGAAAGAGCCCGGCACCACGCATCCTCAATATCGCCTCACAGCTCGCCTTCGTCGCTCAGCCTCGAAAGCCGGCGTACATCGCCTCAAAAGGTGGAGTCGTCTCGCTCACGAAGTCGCTCGCACTCGACTACGCCCACGTACCGATCCTGGTCAATGCAATCTGTCCTGGTGTCGTTGAGACCGAATTGACACGTGAGGTACTAGCAGATGAGCAACGGCGAAGGGAACTGGAGTCTTGGACGTCACTCCCATATCTCGGTCAGCCCGAGGATATCGGTAGCATGGCGACGTTCCTCGCATCGGACTACGCCCGATTCGTCACGGGACAGCAATTCATCGTAGATGGTGGATACGTAATCAAGTGATGAATTATAGTGGTGAAACGCTCGTCACGCGTATCCGATGTCGTCCATAGCTCTGTTTCATTCGAACGTCAGCCCATACCCCAGGTCCGGAGCTGCGCTTCGACCTCGTCGAGATGACCGAGTCCGGCGAGGACGAGCGCCTCGCGGAGGTCGGTCAGCGAGACGTTGTCGTAGAACAGGTTTTCGAGGTCGTGGAGCGCGTCGGGCGTTCTTTTGAACCCGATCGGGACGGCTGCGAGCACCCGACGTTGACGTCGAGTTGCTCTTCGAGCCACGCACCCAGCGCGCCGTTAACGAAGCGATAAACGTCTCGCTACTTCGAAGGTGGTCGCTACGAGGTGCAGTCCACATCCAAGAATCGGTATGAAATCGACGTCATCAAGGAGTCGTATACCAGTCCCGACAGACAGCAACGAACAGGGAAGTTGCGACCACACCCCGTATAGCAGGGCTGTGATGCGTGGTTTCGACCGAACCGACGACTGGATTCAGCTTGGATGCCGTCCTGAGCGGACGAGATGTGTTGCTGAAACGATTACTTCATCACTCACTCGGGAGTCTGGTCAGCGCCGCCGCTCATTATCGAGGCAGTCGGCGCGCTGCTGGTCGGTCAGCCGATCCCAGTCGCCTTCTTCAGCAGCGTGAGCAAGTCGTCGTCGGTCACCATCGACGAGTGGTCGTACCCGCCGGTTGCCTCAATCAGAGACCCATCTCAGAGCAGCGTATGCATCGAGAGTCCTAGTCGCAACTTGTGACGAACACCAGAGGGTGACTGCAAGCATATGCGTCAGGTGGATCACGAAATCAAACGGGGTCGAGTCCCTCAACCAGATGGCCGACTCCTCTCAGCGTAGGAGTCACCCCCGGAGTACTCCACCGGACTGACTGTTTCGCCATCGCGGCGAACTCGCTCGAACTTGGCCAGATACGTGACCCGATTGCAAACCTCGTCGGTACCCAGCTCCAATTCGGCGACTAGTTCGTCGATGGTCACCGCCTTATCGAGTGTCTGGAGCACTTCGAGCCCACGATAGTATCGTGTCGTCAGCTCCTGGACGCGGTCCTCGATCAGCGTGGACAACCAAGGCTTCGTTCGCGAGATTAGTACGAAACTTGTATATAGAAAAGAATCGAGCAGGATTACAATCAGTGGAACACTGACGGGAGACCTGGCGCTATCTTAACCAACAAAACTATGTTTTTGGCGTCCTCGTTGGTTAACACGGGTTGAGTCAAGATGTCCTACGAACCACCAACGTCACCAGCGGACCTCCCGACCGACATCATCGACACACTTGACGACTACTCACCCGAACTCCTGCGTCATGTCGCCACCTACGCTAATGAACTCACAGAATATCGTGAGCGAGAGGCACGACTAGCGGAACGCGAAGAAAACGAGAAAGTCGAAGAGCGCCCAGAGAACCTTCCGGATGACGTCCCATCGAAGGCGACGATTACGGTGAAAGAAATCAACGACAATCGCTACTACTACTGGCAGTGGAGAGATCGCGAGAAAATAAAATCGAAGTACATGGGGCCAGTCGATTCGGGTAATTCGTCCTCGTTTAGGTAGGTGGGACTGAAAGACGGTCGTTTTACTGGAAATAGCGGTGTAGTGGCTGGTAATATTGGTCTCGGTGGTTCGTCGATCTCGAGCGGGAATCGGTTCTCCTCACGATTGGTTATTAACCAACGGGGAACTGATTCCACGTCGCGTAGGTTAACTTACCCCGTATGTCTGACAAGTGTCAGACCCCACTATTTCCGCTAATACACTTATATGATGAAAGTTGACGGTTACACCTACTCACTCTCCCCCCCACTATTTCCAGTAAAACCAGGGACGAAGGCCTCCCGGACTCTGTTGTTGCTTCCTTTCACCAAAATTCATTCCCGAAAGCAACAGCACTATAGCTCTCCTACGGGCTAACTCAATTGCTATCGTTATAAACTTTCCTCTAGTTTAGAGTTCTTTTCTCGCTAGGTGGTTATCTCTCGTAGTGCTTTTTACGACCGACCACGTCGAACGCGCTCAAGAGAAGCTTGAGGCACAGCAGAGCATGGACATCATGCGGGACCTCACCGAACACGAACAACACACACTCTATGCGCTTACCACGCTCGCTGCCGAGGACGCTACCCCTGCCCGGTCGCGGATCGTTTATCAACGCTACAAGGAACTCTGTGAATTCCAGGGTCGGGAGCCCCGTACAGCCCGCCGGATGCGCAGCTTTCTCTCCGACTTCGAGATTCTCAATCAAACGCTCTCGTACATGGAACACCGCGGTCAAGCCGGTGGAACGTACCGCGAACATGAACTCAATCGCGACATCGCGACTGTCGTCGACGCCCTACAGACGATTATCAGCGAATACGGTGCTCATCGGAGTATTATCGAGTACCTCCCTGACTCTGGTGAAGAGTTCGCTGCGATGTAGCGCAGAGGTACGTCTTATTCGTCACCATAATCGCCGAGTTCTTCGCATGTTATTCCGACCGATTTCTGTAGTCGCTCGTTGAATCATCTTCGAACTCTGTGTGGAGGGATTCATCGTACATCCGCAGAGTATGACCATAACGGTGAGGTCATCGCCGTCGTACCGGACGTCACCTGCGTCTTCGAGCCAGGCGACTGTCTGACTGGCTCGTACGGTGTGTGGAGGTGCGTGCGACGCGACGGATGGAGTTGCCTCTCTCGATAGTGAGTGTGGTCTGAGCCGTCGTGTCGTTGAGCACTTCGTAGGCGTCGTCCCCGAACGAGTCGTAGCGATCGCCGGTACCATAGACGAAGTTGAACCAGAAGCGAACGATGTGGTCGCGGATGCGGTATCGACTCCGCTTGGTCCGTTCTTTCCGCTCGGTGATCGGGACGGCTTGCTCGACGAGCCGCAACCGCGCGAGTCGGTTGAGGTACTTCGAGAGCTGGTCGTACGCGATGCCGGTCGTTCCGGCGATCTCGTTCCGGCTCGTGCTTCCTCCGGCGATTGCCTCGAGGATCGAGAAGTACCGCGTCGGTTCTCTGAGTTCCATCCGGAGGACGTAGTCGGGTTCGTTGCGGAGTGTGCCGTGTCGTGAGAGGATCGTCCGCTGGATGTTCTCACCGAGCGTTCGGTCCGGGTCGACCTCCTCGAGGTAGTACGGGGGGTGACGAAGGCGGTTCTGGAGACCGACGACCATACCGCCGTGCTACCACTGAGAGTGGTGCCGACCACCGTCGCAAGCAACGCGAGGACGCCAACACTACCACCGAGGAGCCCCCCGAAGAAGCCTGCTGCGTCCAGGTCTGCCGAGCGTGTCGCTTCGCTGCCGTCGGCAATGAGCGCGCCGACGATGACGAACACATCGCCGATAGTCGCCTCCGAAGTGGACAGCCAATTCACGACGACTACGTGGGGGGTGAGGCGACCGCTCCGATTACCGCTCTTTGCGGTACATGTGAAGCGACAACGGTGCGAACACCGCGACGAGCAGCGCGGAGGCGACGAGCACCCACAGCACGTCCACAGGAGTGACGCTGCCGTGCATGAGACCCCGAGAGGCGTCGACGAGGTGCGTGACGGGATTCACACTGACGACAGTCTGGAGCCACCCCGGCATCGTCTTCGGATCCACGAAGATGTTGCTCACGAACGTGATCGGAAAGAGCAGGAGGAAGCTCATCGCCATGACCGATTCGGGGGTGTCGACGAGTAGCCCGACGACGATCCAGATCCACGAGAGGCTGAACGCGAAGACGAGCACGAGTGCGAGCGCGGCGAACAGTCCCACGACTCCGGCTTCGGGGCGGAAGCCGAGGACGATACCGAGCCCGACGACCATCAGCGCCGCCACCGAGTAGCGGAGCACGTCGCCGAGGAGCGCCCCGACCAGCGGCGCGGGCTGCCAGATAGGCAGCGACTGGAAGCGGTCAAACAACCCCTCGTCGATGTCCGTGTTGAGGCCGACGCCCGTGTAAACGGTGATGAAAACGATGGCTTGCACGAGGATGCCCGGAAGCAAGAACTGGATGTACTGCTGGGGGGAGCCAGCGAGCGCGCCGCCGAACAGAAACGTGAACAGGAGCGTACTCATGAGCGGAAACGCCGTGACGTCGATGAGCTGGAACGGCACGTGTTTGATCTTCAAGAGTGCCCGCCATCCGAGCGTGAGCGAGGCAGCGACCGGTCCGGAAGGGGGTGGCCGCTCAACCCGCGAGAGCACGTCGCCGAGTTCGTTCTCCACGACGGCGCTCGATGACGCGGTCTCGTTGTTCATGTGGTCACCTCCTCGGTCGTGTCGTCCGTCGGTTGGCCTGTGAGCGCGAGGAACACCTCGTCGAGACTCGCCTGACCGAGCGCGAACTCAGTGACCTCGACGTCAACGGCCGAGAGCGCCGTCAACACCGACGTCGCCTCCTCGTCGTGCGGGATGCTCACAGCGAGGGTGCCTCGGTCGGGTCCATGCTCGACAGCCCCACGGGTGACGTCCTGTACGAGGGCTTCCGCCTCCGCTTGACGACCCGGGTCTCGGAGTCGAACGTGGAGGGTACTGGTACCGACGGCAGCCTTCAGTTCTTGGCTCGTCCCCTCCGCGATGACCTGCCCGTCGTCGATAACGGCGAGTCGGTCGGCGAGGCGGTCGGCCTCGTCGAGATACTGCGTGGTGAGGAGAACGGTGGTCCCCTCGGCAGCGATTGCCCGGATGATCGCCCAGACCCGATTCCGACTGCGTGGGTCGAGGCCCGTCGTCGGCTCGTCGAGGAACAGCACGTCAGGCGTGACGACCAGGCTCGCGGCGATATCGAGGCGTCGCCGCATGCCGCCAGAGTACGTTCGTACCTGGCGCGTGGCGGCGTCTTCGAGGCCGAACGCCGACAGCAACTCGTCGGCGCGTCTCCGTGCACCGCGCCAGGAGAACCCGAGCAAACGCCCCATCAGAACGAGGTTCTCATGGCCAGTGAGATCCTCGTCGACCGAGGCATACTGTCCCGTGAGACTCACCCGTGCGCGAACGTCGGCCGCGTCCCGGACGACGTCGTGCCCGAGTACGGTCGCGGTGCCGGCGTCCGGTCGAAGCAGCGTCGCGAGTATCCGGATCGTCGTGGTCTTCCCGGCACCGTTGGGCCCCAGGAGCCTGTAGACCGAACCACGGGGGATTCGTAGGTCGACACCGTCGACCGCAACCGTGTCTCCGAACGACTTCGCGAGCCCCTCGGTTTCGATGGCGAACGCCGGTCGGTCGCTGGACGCCGACTCTCCGAGCGTCCGACTATGGGCGGCAGCGGGCGGCGACAAATCGTCTCCGTCCACCTCGACAGACGTCACGTCTGTATGCTCCGACGAGTTCGCGAGGTTCGCAGCGTTTCCTGGCCGGTGTCGTCCGTTCATTTACCTGCCTCTCTTGACTCATCTACGTCTGTGTGGTCTCTCATAACTCTCCACCTCCGTACCACTCTCACGCCTCGTGAGGGCTTAGCACTGAGCTATGGGTGGAGTGAAAGTGATCCGTCGATAGCTCTCGACACCACGGGTCTCTGAATCGACCGCTTTGGCACCGACGATCCCTACATAGAGTTGCGACTGGAATTGATTGCAGTGGCCGCTCAATGTTCGATTCTTACGTCTCGTGATCGACGATCGAGCGGAAACCGCCGTAGGCCATGCGCCCCGTGTCGAACGGTATCTCTTCCTCGAAGTTTTCCGGATCCATCGCGGGATCGTCCATCACCTTCGCGTTCACCTCGTCGCGGTGTTCCCGCGATTCGAACACGATGAACGAGAACACGACCGTCTCGTCGTCCCCGGCTTCGGCGAGCTGTGGGAAGGTCCGCATCGGCATGTCCCCCATGTCAGGGTCCACGTCGTCTCCGATGCCTTCGAAGTATTCGAGCGCGCCGTGCTCGATCCAGAGTTCGCCGCCCTCGGCCGCCATCTCGCGGTACGCATCCACCTGATCGTTCGGAACCGGAATCACGAATCCATCGACGTATCGTCCCATGGCGGAGAGAGGTAGAACGTCGAAGAAGATAATCTAGCAGTTGACACGAACACGGGGTAGTCAGCCGCTGAGAGAGGACCAATGCGTTACCTTCCAGCTACGTATAGTGATATACTCGTGGCACGCGTCGCTCACTCGTTCGAGAGACCCAGTGCGTGTCTCTATTGCCCATGCGGTCGACGAAAACGAGCACACGCAGCCAGTAAACGACCTGTCCACCGGAGAATTCTCCATACAACAGATTGTGTCGCCGGTTACAGCGTGACTTCTTCTCCGTCCTCGGGCACGACAACGTCCTGCGTTCTCGACCGCAGTTCGTCACGTGAGAGCAAGCAATGGTTGATCGCCTCCATGTGAACGACAGCAACACACGTGGCCAGCGAGATATAGATAGCGAATACCCACTTCACCTATCTAAAATTCCCGCTACTCCGGCTCAAGATAGGTGATTGCGAGTTTCATTATGCAAATTTGGTCGATGACCAGGGCTTCGAACAGGTGGACGAGCGGGTCGACGAAGAGATAGTCGTCGAGGAGACTCTCGAGATACGGCCGTCGGTCGAACAGGAGATCCAGGCGAAGGTGGGCGCGAACCATCCGGACAGGATGGTCGTCGCCGGCGAGGAGCGGGTCTACGGCGTGCCCCTCGAACAGGAAGAGTGCATTCGCGTGAGAGAGGAAGAGTTAGCATACATCAGTGCGCAGGCGACGTTCGGTACCCAAGAAGGGAGGCCAAGCGGACCCACGCGGTGGTCGAAGAGACGTGCGGACGGTGTGATGAGCGAGCAGTCGACCCCAAAGAGGAGCTGTCGAGAGCGGACCTTGGCGAGGTGAGGTGCTCTCGCGAGCGAGACCCTCCTAGCTCTGTAACCCGTTCAGGAGAGTTCGGTGCGAACGTCATTTGCGGTTGCGAGGGTACCGCCGCAGTCTTCGATCTGCTCGCACGCCCTCTCAACTAGCTCGACGTTCGTGTGTGCGGATTCGAGGGGTGCGTCCTCCAGACCAACTCGTACGTGCCCCCCACGACGAACGGCTTCTGGGATGAGCGGAGAGATATCGACACCCAACCCCGACACCATCCACGGCGCAGTGGTGGTTTCTGTCTCCAAAAGTGTCAGGCAACTGTCCAATGCATACGGTTCCGGCGGATAGCCGAACGTATACTTCTCTGAAAACATGAAGCGATAGATCGGCTGATTGAGGGTTGGATACTGCCGGTGTAGTGCGGCCCCTAGTCGGATGAACCCCGGTTCGTAGATGGCGTAGGCTGGTGTCGCCCCATGGGTAGTTGAGACAGACAGCCCGGCACGAATGTGGGCTTCTGGATTCCGGTAGACGAACCCGGTCATCCCCTGCTCGATATCATCGTACGTGCTGAAGTTGACACTCCCCGGGTCGACGACTGCCCATTCGAGCAGCTCAGCGTCGCCAAGTGCGTCTTGGTGAGCGACCCGTTCGTCGGGCGTGATCCCGTCGACACCTGGTTTCCCGAGTAAGGGGATGCTCGGGTACACGATTGCATCAACCTGATTTTGAATGCCTTCGATGATGTCCGCGTAAATGGCAGCATCGTGGTGCTCGGTGCCGTCGTCGTCGTAGGCGTGCAGATGGATGATTGCAGCGCCGGCTTCCGCACACGCGATTCCCTGCTTGATGCAGTCGTCGACGCTGATCGGGCTGTTCGGTTGGTGATCGGTTCCCCACGGTCCGTTAAGTGCGGCTTCGAGCCAGACGGTCGTCATGGTTCTTTGAGTGTGGTGAGGGGTCTGTGTGGTCAGAAAGGCGGTGTACTTGGTGGGTCGCCATCCGAGGCGGTTGCGGTGTTACCGCCCGCTGGGGAAGTCTGGTTCTCGTCCTTCGATGACGGCATCGATACCTTCGTGGAAGTCGGCGGTTCCAGAGACGACTTCGTGAGCGACCCCGTACCCCCACGTCAGGTTCATATCGTGTTGGACGTACTGGTTGAGGGTTTTTTTGGTGTACCGGACGGCGTTCTGCGCTGACGAAGCCAACGTATCCACGAGCTCATCGACCTCCTCATCGAGTTCCTCTTCGGGCACGACGCGGTTGATGAGGCCGATCTCGACGGCTTCCTCCGCAGGGATGGGCTTGCCCGTGAGGAGGTACTCTTTGGCGCGAGTGAGCCCGATCCGTCGCGGCCACATCACACAGCCACCGTCGCCAGCTGGCACGCCGAATCCCGAGACGTGCGGGTCACTGAACGAGGCGCCGTCACCAGCGATGATGAGGTCGCACGTGAGGGCGATAGAAGCGCCGAGGCTGTGTGCGCCTTGGCCGTTGACTTTGGCGATGATGGGTTGTTCGACATTGAGCATGCTCTCGAGAATTTCCTCGGCCTCCCGCATGGTGTTATCACGCCAGTAGTCGAGATCTTTCATCATCTTGAGGTACTCGGGGTCGTATTCAGTCGGCCCCATGAACGATTCACCTTTGCCAGTCACGACAACGACGCGGGTGTCGGCATCGTAGGCGGCTCGGAACGCGTCCCCGAATCCCTTGTGGACGGCTTCGTTGAGGTCTCCGATTTCGATGAGGAATACATCGTCCTGAACGGTCGCGTCGAGTTCGTCGACATCCTCTAATACCATGTCCCTCACTGTCTCAGTAGAGGACATAATATTAACTATTATTTATGATATAGTGTCGCTTCCGATAATATTGCGTACATACGTGTGTTTGCCGTGTGGGATACGAACCGCTGTGGCTTGGGTCTCCTCTGGAGTCTTGCGTTCCATCCTCGATGACGAACAACCGTCTTCAATATCCCCGCTTTGCTCCCCTTCAACCGTACCGCGCGGTAGTGTTTCTCGCCCCCAGAGGAATGCGGGGTGTTCTACAGCGTGCCTCGCGAGACCAGTTATGTCGATTCGAGACATCTACGCGACGAGCTTCGACGAGCAGCGAGCAATCGACCACACTAGCGGGGCGTGCGAGGAGTATCGCCGTCGCGTCGAGAACCCGAAAGCCGACCGCACCGTTCGAAAGTACCTCCAGAAACTCGCTCGCTACAGCCTCGTTCGCATCGAGGGGGCGAGTCGCGACCGACACTAGTGCCGTGTCGAGTACTGACTGCTGGCGGGTGTGAAGAACCAGATTTCGGTGCTCAGTCGGACTGTGACGAAACGTGAGGAGATCGAACGCTTGACAGACGAACGTCAGTTGTGGTGATGCTAACCAGGACTGGTTATATACGACCCACGTATAAGAAAATTTATAGAAATATATACATATTGGTACACTCCCGTGTAGGGAGGGGGCGCCTCGCTGGGTGAGACAATCGCGCTTGGCTTCCTCTGACAGCATTCGAGTCGCTTTGGCCATGCACAGTGGGGAATTATGCGAGGCACCCTCACGCCCTTCCTTAGGAGATCGCACGTGGCGCCATCCTCTCTTCAGAACGCGAAATCAATACGACAGTGAGTCTCCCGTTCACAGAGGCGTAATCGTATACGCACTCACCTCGACTGCTCCTATCTGCTCACTTTCGCAGAGGGGAATCACTCGGAGACACGGAGAGGGTCCGGTCAACACAGAGGGCGTGAGGCGTACACAGGTGGGAAAAAGGGAAGCGTGCAATGCCATGCGTACCATCGGAGGTGGGTCCACCGATCGCATCCGTCGTGTGGGTTCTCGATGGTCGCTTCCCTTTCGGTCGGGTGGAACCATACCGGCCGGGATAGGTTCCTTCCTCAAGCATCAGCCGGAGCGTGATAGTTAGTCGTCACAATATCGTACAGTTCTATGCCGTAGAAGGAGTCGAGAAGCATCCTACCGCGAGGTGCTCACATAGCTATCCTGGTCGCACCTGTGCCCCCGACGAGCCGTCACACGTGAACTGTTTTGCTACCATCTGCCGTCCTCCACCCGAGGAACGACTAATGACTGACAACGACGAGAGCGATACCAACGACTACGACGTCGACCCCGAAGCGCGCGACCAGCGCGAAATCGGACGTGAGATGGTCGACGAGAGTACCGGCCTCGGCTCGGTGATGGCACACGCCTACCGGGGCGAATTAGATCAAGCGACCACCTGGCGACAGCGACTCGACCAGACGACCACCTGGTCGGTCACGATCATCGCCGCGTTGCTGACGTGGGCGTTCTCGAACCCGGATAATCCACACTACATCCTCCTGATTGGGATGATCATCGTGGCCATCTTCGTCGGCATCGAAGCGCGGCGATACCGCGATTACGACGTGTATCGCTCGCGGATTCGGCTCCTCCAGCAGAACCTGCTCGCGAACGCCCTCGACCCGTCTCAGGGCGTCGTTCATCCCGACTGGCGCGTCGAACTCGGTCGTGATTACCGGACTCCAACGTTGAAGGTCTCGCTCGGTGAGGCGCTCGCGAATCGGCTCCGCCGCGTCTATCTCGCCCTGCTCGGCATCTTGCTCGCGGCGTGGGTCTTCCGAATCACGGCCTTCACACCGAGCCAGGAGTGGCTCACCAGTGCTCGCATTGCAATCGTTCCTGGAAGCGTGGTGACCGGTCTCGTCACGCTCCTCTATACCGTCGCGGTCGCGGTCGCCGTCTGGCCGCGAGAACGGCGTGCGAAGGGTGAATTTCGTGAGGGCAATCCCGATGCCTGGAAGGACGACCGAGATGACGGCGGGTAGGTGACGGCAGTCTCGCGGTAACTCACCCATCCACTCGTGTACCAGTTCGGTTACGCCAAACGAAGGAAGGGGTTCATGAGGCTCACCCCGCACCGTGCAGTCCGCTGATGGATACTGCTAGTATCGAGTTGATGTCGAGGTGTATTGTACACTATCGAACCTATACTGCTATCAAATTCGACGTCAATGTAAAAACGCAAAAAGGCGCACACGCTGTCTAACGACGGTAGCTGTGCACCGAGTCCGTTTCGTGGCGACCCGCAGAGACGTAGCTGTGAGACGCGTGCCGCGAGTGTTACGCGGTGGTTCCTACCGGAGGGGATTGATTCACTATCGTCTTACGGCCGATAGACACCCCAACCCGCACCTCCTCCCGTCGCTGTACGCAAGTGTCCCCCCTGGAACATCCGAGGAGCCCGCGTTGCTCGAACTGAACGACGTAGTTGAACGCCCGTCGCAGGTCGTCTTCCGACGACCGGCGATGGAACGGACACACGTCGTGTAAGTCCGTTCACCTGTGACGCGAAAAAACGCCGTGAAGCGACGTCTATTAGTCGTCTGTTCCGGGGGAATCGTCTCCGTATGATTCCCGGTTCTCGGTGCCAGTTCCCGTTCTCTGGCTCCCACTCTCGCGGAGGTCGGAAGCACTGCTACGTGCACGCGACATCCAGTCATCGATGTTTTTCGCCACGTAGTCTTTGCTTCCCCAGCCGATTCCAACCCCGATGGCTAGCGCGAGACCGAGACCGAGCGCACCGAAGAAGGCCACGATGACCGCGTTGAACAGGTTCGTCAGCACGGTCGTATCGAACCCAGCCGTGTCGAGGGCGAAGACGATGACGACGTACGAGACGAACACCTGGACCCCGAGACCGACTAAGTCGGTTGCCCGTGTCCTGTCGAAGCCCGCCACGATGTCACCGAGCAGGTCGGCCACGTAGAGACCGACGAGTAGGACGATTACCCCACCGATGAGGAGCGGGATTTGCCCGACGAAATCACTCAGCGGGTCCGAGAGCGCGGGAAAGCCGAGTGTGTCGACTGCAGCGACGAACGCGAAGAAGTAGATGAGGTACTCGACAGTCTTTCCGACGGCGGCGGCGACTCCACCGACCGACGCCGTCGCATTCGCGATGGGTGTATCGCTAACGTATCTGTCGAGACCGAGTCCAGCGACCACACCGGTAACCAAGTCACCGACGGCTCGGCCGATGGCGATACCAACGACGAGAATGGCGGCAGCGACGATAATCTGCACCACACCACCGGCAATACCGGTCAGGAACACACCCGGGAGCGCGATACCAGCGTAGTCGAGTGCGATGAGAAGTGCGAGGAAGTAGATGAGATACTCTGCGAGTTTGCCAGCAGCACTTCCGATACTACTAGCTCGACCGGCAGCGTCATCCACCGGTGCGCGACGGGCATACCTGTCGAGACCGAGTCCGTTGACGACGTTCGTGACGAGCCTCCCAACGGTTCGGCCAATGGCAACCCCTGCGACGAGAATGGCGAGGGCCACAACGAGTTGCACGACACCGGCACCGAGGCTCGTCAAGAATGCGCCAGGGATGGCGATACCAAGGTAGCTGAGTACAGCGATGAGCGTGAGGAAATAGACGACGTACCTGGTCAGATCGCCGAGTGACTGTGCGAGACTGTCGTCGGGGTCACTATCGGGTTCAAAAGGTGTTCCAGTCGCGTACTGTGACGGACGAACCCGCCTGACGACACGTTTGACTGCACCTCCGAGGATTCGACCGAAAATCCACCCGACGAAGAGGATGACTAGTGCGCCGAGAATGAGCGGAATCGACACAAGGAGTCCGTCAACCAGCGGCTGGATACTCTCGGGAACCGCCTGTAGGGGTGCTTCTACTAGTAGTCCGTTTGTTTCTGTCATGTTGTAACTCACACCAACGTCCATTACAGCGCCTATTGACGTTGGTACCGACATGCATCAATACCTATTGAAATAACACTTGGCCAAAAAGTATTTACTTAGTGACGTCGCTGCACTCACAAGTCTGGGCTTCCACGGTACTCTCTGAATAAGTGTTGAATGAACGTCATGTGTGGTTGGCTGATGATTTGCTGCGGTCCACCCTCCTCGCTGCAATCACCTGCTAAGTCGCTCGCGAACGCTCTGTCGGAATGAGCATGACGCGGACTCGACGCACGCCGTCGAAGTCCCGGAGTCGGTAGGTCAACGACCGAATCTGTTCGGCATCGCCTCGACAGAACACCGCTTCCAGACACCAGTCGCCCTGGTGGGTATGGCTCATGCTCTGGATGACGTCCTGGTACTCGTGGTGGACGTCGTGGAGGTCGTGGATGACCTCGTCGTGCTGGTAATCGTATCCGAGCAGCGCGACGATTCGGCCACTCGTCGTTTCGAGGCGCGAATGCGCCTCGATGTACTCCAACATCGCCTCCCGGACGCCTCTGGAGCGTGAATCCAGTCCCTGTTCCTGCCACACACGATCGAAGTCCTCGACCACCTCGTCCGGAATGTTGAAACTCGTTCGCATACGTCGTTACAGCGCCACGGGTCGTAAACGGGTGTCGTATGACGACGGGCCGGTTTCGGTATTAACAACCGCTAACTTCGTCCTCGACGGAGGCTCCGGTGTCGAATGTTCCCCGACGGTACCATCGGACTCTTCGCCGGTGCAATCCTCCTCGGCGCGATCCACGGTATCGAACCGGGGCACGGCTGGCCGGTCGCCGCGTCGTACGCCCTCGACCAGTCGAACAAGTGGCTGTACGGCTTCGCGGCGAGCTTCATCCTCGGGGTCGGGCATCTCGTCAGCAGCATCGCGATGGTCGCCGTGTTCTTCTATGCGAAAGCGTACTTCAACCTCACACAGGTCAACGAGCCGATCCAGCTCGTGGAGGGAGTCTCCATCGGCGGACCGGTGAGTCTCGTCGCCGGAGGGTTACTCATTCTCCTCGGGATTCGTGAGTACACCCACGGTCACGCCCACAGCCACGGGGGTGACGAACACGGCCACGAGCACACTCGTGGGCACGAAAAAGGGGAGCACGTCGCTCCACGCCGATTCGTGACGAGTGTCTATGCACTTCCGCCCAGCGCCCGTTCGCACGACTACCACGCTGCGCATTCGTCCTCGAACGACGGCTGGCTGGCTCGAATCACGCAGGCCCTTCCGTTCGGCGGCGGGCACTCCCACGACCACGAATCGATGGACGAACCGACCGACCGGGGGCTGCTCGGTATCGCGTGGTTCGCGTTCCTGCTCGGGTTCGCCCACGAAGAGGAGTTCGAGATCATCGCCCTCTGTGCGGGCTCGGACTACTGTCTCGAGTTGATGAGCGCGTATGCGGTGACCGTCATCGTCGGTATCGTCGGACTCACGATGCTACTCATCGCCGGATACGAGCAGTACGAGGAGGAAGTCGAGAAGTACACTCCCTATCTCCCGATGCTCTCGGCCGCGGTCCTCGTTCTCATGGGTGCCGGCTTCATCCTCGGCCTCTTCTGAGTGGTCGGCGGATATCCGAGCGACCCCCCCGCGAAACGAGCGGGAGGAGGGGAGAACACCCCCGGTCTCAGGGTCGAAACTGGGAAAAATAGACGTCGGCTGTCCGTTTCGAACACACTCCACCTTCGAGAAGGACACGTACAGCTCTTGTGTCGCGTCCAGCGTGACTGCAGAACCGGACGCTGACGGGTGCCTCACGATTCACTCCGGTGGCGTCCCGACCAGCCGAACGTCCTCTACACCCCCGGAGGGTGGTCTTAATTCGTCCGGCTCTGGGTCGTTCACGTATGACTCGACCACCGCACGTAGAGGTGGAGCCAGCGTCTGTATCCCCCGGCGGTGAGGTGAGGGTTCTCGTCGTGGTGTCGAACGTCACCGAGGCGGAAATCTGGCCCCAGCGAGAAGGTGGGGAATCGAGTGCGAAGACATCAGCCCCGCGCCGAGGGTCACCTACAAGAGCCAGCCCCCGATCCGGCGATGGCACTCAATTCAACGAAAAGCTACCATCTCCATGGACACGGAGAGTTCGCCTCTTCGCCAGTAGAACCATCCACAAACCGAGACGTAACCGACGAGCACCCCCGGAATCACCGTTGAGCCTCCAGTGGGGTGCCACAGCTCGGGCGCCGTGAGTTCTGGCCGAATAACGGTGGGGAGTGCTGGTCCTCCAGGTGGTTCGACGCCGAAGAACACGTTGTTCGCGGCGTCGTTCAGTGCGAAGTGCAGGCCTATAGGGGACGCCAATTCCCCCGAAAGAACGTACGACAGTCCGAGGAGTCCCCCGAGCATCGTCCAGACCACGAGCATTCCGACGAGCGATGCGTCCCCCGGAACGGTCCCGAGCGGAGCGACTCATGGCGCCGGTTCGATGTTCTGGTTCACGTGGAAGAAGTTGTCCGGATCGTATTCCGCCTTGACCTCCTGCAGTCGTTCGTAGTTGTCCCCGTAGGTGGCTCGAATCCGATCCCGTCCCTCCTCCATCATGAAGTTCACGTACGCTCCGCCGGCCGTGTGCGGATGGACCGCCTCCCAGTAATCGCGGGTCCACTCGGTGATCAGGTCGCGGTTGGCCGGGTCCCCATCCACGCCGAAGATGACCATCGACCAGTTGACGTCGCGGTGGCTCCAGGCGGTCTCGTCCCCGTCGACGCGGTTGACGGCGCCGTCGACGGGGTAGAGGTGCATCCCCGACTGTCGCGTCGGCACTTCGGCAAAGCGCTGATGTTCGGCGATAGCCTCGTCGGTCAGGTCGCGCACGAAGTCACCTTTCCAGTACCACTGATCACCCGGCGGCAGGATCTCGTCGAACAAGCTCTGGAGCGCCGGGTACGGCATCGGTCCGACGTGGTCGAACATCGGTTCGGCGGCGTCCCGTGCCGATCGGAGTGCGGCTTCGGTCTCCGCTTCCGACCCGAGACAGCACCACACGAGCCCGCAGAACTTCTCGCCGTGAAGCTCCTCCGGGAAGGGATCGCCCGGCACCTCGCCGGTCACGTAGGCGGCGTAGACGTCCTCCGGTTGCTCCGGCAGCCACTCGCGGTACCACCGCATGGTCTCTTCGAGGGCGTCGATCGGCCAGAACAGCGGCCCGGCGGTGACCGTCTCCACCGGATAGAGTCGGAACTCGAAGGCGGTGACGACGCCGAAGTTCCCGCCGCCGCCGCGCAGCGCCCAGAACAGGTCGGGGTGCTCGTTTTCGCTCGCGTGAACCAGACGGCCGTCGGCCAGCACGACGTCCGCACTGAGCAGATTGTCGATGGTCAGTCCGTACTTTCGAGTGAGGTAGCCGTGCCCGCCGCCCAGCGACAACCCGCCGACGCCAGTCGTGGAGACCACCCCACTCACGGTCGCCAGCCCGAAGGCGTGCGTGGCGTGGTCGACGTCGCCCCACGTGCAGCCAGCTTCGACGTGGACGGTTCTCGCTTCGGGATCGACGCGGATACCGGTCATCTCCGCGAGGTCGATGACCAGTCCGTCGTCGACCGTGCCCAGACCGGCACCGTTGTGGCCACCGCTACGGATCGCTGTGTCGAGTTCGTGGTCGCGTCCGAACGTCACGGCCGCGATCACATCTGCGACGTTCGCACACCGCGCGATCAGCCGTGGATGCTTGTCGATCATCGCGTTGTAGATGGCGCGCGCGTCGTCGAATCCCGAATCGTCGGGCAGGATCAGGTCACCGCGAAGCGCCCCTCGTAGCTGTTCGACCTCCGCTTCATCGTCTTTCGCTGCTGTTGCCATGGTTTCTTCCCCCGTCCTCCGCTATGGAGAACACATCCCCGGTCCCCGGTACCACGTACAGCGGTACCGAGGGCCACGATAACTACTATCGAGCGTGTAATGTAGGCATCTGGTGGCGGTTCGCCGAGGACTGGTCGCTATGCAGACGATGCACGTCGGTCACTACCTGCAACAGACCGTCGCCGACGAAGCAGAACGGAACGCGCTCGAAGCGTCGAGCGACAACTCGAACGAGCGGTCGCTGCCTGCCCGAGCGTCGACGAACCGCGTCCGCTAATTCCGACAGCGAAGTCAGAGCGACTCGTACCCGATCGGATATCCGCTGGAACCATCACTCCGGTCGCTCGATGGACCTCCAGATTAATGCGCTGAACTCCCGACCCCACAGTATGAAACTGGTACTACACGACCGGCATCCCTCGTCACGTTCCCCGAAACGTGTCGCGGTCGCGGCCCGTATCGATGCGTGACCGCGAACCCGCTGACCGGTCTGGGGCGTACGTCGTCACGCTCACCGACACCCGAGCGACCGACCCGCGGCTGACGGGCGGGAAGGGTGCCAACCTGTCGCGTCTCGCGCGCTCGGGCATCCCGGTCCCGTCGGGGTTCTGCGTCACGACCGTCGCGTACCGCCACCTCCTCGACGACGAGTCGGTCCAGACGGCGATTCGCGACCTCTCCGAAATCGACCCGGCCGACACCGCGGCGGTCGGCGCGGCAGGGGCGACGCTCCGCACACGTATCGAAGCCCTCGAGATTCCGCCCGCGATTCGAGAGGCGATTCAGACCGCTCTCGGAACGTCGACGGCCGCCTCCGATTCGACGTACGCGATCCGGTCGAGCGCGACGGCCGAAGACCTTCCAGAGGCGTCGTTCGCCGGGCAGCAAGAGACCTTCCTCAACGTGCACGGGACCGAGGCGGTCGTCGACCGCGTTCGAGACTGCATGGCCAGCCTGTTCACCGATCGTGCGATCACCTACCGAGCGAAGAACGATATTCCGCATGAGGACGTCGCACTCGCCGTCGTCGTCCAGGAGATGGTGACGCCCGACGCGTCCGGGATTCTCTTCACCGCCGACCCGGTCTCGGGGAACCGTCGCGTCACCGCGATCGAGGCCGGTCGGGGACTGGGGGAAGCGTTCGTCTCCGGCGAGGCGACCCCCGACTCGATTCGCGTCGACACCCACACCGGGGACCTCCTCGACTACGACGTCGGCGACCAGCGCGTCGCGGTTCGAGCACGCCCCGAGGGGGGAACCGAAACCGTCGAACTCTCGTCGTCCGTTCGGACGGCCCGCGTCCTCACCGACGAACAGGTCCGAACGCTGGTGGCGCTGGGAGCGAGAATCGACGCGCTGTTCGACCCCCCGCAGGACATCGAATGGGCACTCGAGGACGGGACCTTCTCGATTGTCCAGTCGCGGCCGATTACGACCCTGTTTCCCGTGCCGTCGCCTGCGCCGACCGACGACCGACTCCACGTCTACTACAGTGTCGGGCACGCACAGGCGTTCCCGGAGGCGATGCCGCCATTGGTCAGAGACGTCTGGCTCACGTATACGCAGGCAGCACTCGGGGCGTTCGGCCTCACTTCCCGCTCGCCAGTCGGTGTCGAAGCCGGCGGTCGAGTGTACGTCGACATCACGGGCCTCCTGCGAATCGATGCACTCCGGGACGACGTCCCAGACATCTTGGCGGAGGTGAGCGAGCCGATGGGTGCAGCGGTCGAGGACGTCCTTCGTCGGCGCGGTGACGAGTTCCGAACCGAGCGGACCACACGCGAGCGACTCACTGCACTCCCTGCAGTCGTCAGAATCGTGTGGAAGAGCGCTCGAGGACTCCCGTTCGTGTGGCGGGCGATGAGCGGCTTCGTCAGGGCGTTCGTCGGCGCACCGAACCCACCCGAGTACGAAGAAGCCCTCTGGACCGACTGGGGCGAGGAGATGGCATCGCAGGTGACCGGTCACGGGACGCTCGCCGAGCGGGTACACGCGCCCTTCGACCTCATCGGGACCGCCGCGGCCGTCACGAGCTTTCCCCGAACCGGGCCGCTCTTCGCCGCGTTGGTCGCCGACGCGTGGCTCCGAACGCGCTTCCCGGACGCACCCGAGGACGTCAACGCAGTCGGGCGGGGATTCCCGCGAGAACTGGTGACCCGAATCAACCTCGGGCTCGGTGACCTCGCGGACGTGGCACGCGACCACCCGGCCGTTGCGGACGCCCTCCAGCAGGGAGCGTCGCTCGACGAGGTCGAAGCGTGCGAGGGGGGAGACGTCTTCCGAGAGGCGTTCGAGGCGTACCTCGACGAGTTCGGGCATCGCGCGACCGGCGAACTCGACCTCAGTCGCCCTCGCTGGCGCGAAGACCCCTCGGGGTTGCTCGCGACGATTCGAGCGAACCTCGAACACGGCGATGGTGAGTCGGCGGACCATCGACAGCATATCCAGCGGATGGAACGCGAAGCGCTCGCGGCGGCCGACCGCCTCGAACAGCGAGCGAACCGCGGGCTCCTCGGGCCAGTTCGTGAGCGGCTGGTCCGGCAGGTGATCCGCACCTATCGCGGGTACATCCAGACCCGAGAGTACCCCAAACAGGGGGCTGCCCACCTGTTCACGGCGTGGCGTGACGTGTTGCGAGCGGGGGGCGAGGTGCTCGCGTCGGAGGGACAGCTGGCGACGAGTGACGACATCTGGTTTCTGCGACGAGACGAGTTGCTCTCGGCACTGCGTGGTGAACCACTGGCGGTCGATATCGATCGGCGCCGCGCCGAGTTCGGACGGCACGCCTCGATGACCGCCCCCCCAGTGGTGACTAGCGAGGGCGAAGCACCCCGACCTGAGATCGACCGGACTGACGTCCCGGACGGGACGCTCGTCGGGACGGGCGTGTCGGGAGGGGTCGTCGAGGGAGTCGCACGCGTCGTTCGCGACCCGAGCGAGGAGACGATCGAGAAGGGCGAGATTCTCGTCGCACCGTCGTCCGACCCGGGCTGGACGCCCCTGTTCCTGAACGCCGCCGGGCTCGTCTCGGAAGTCGGCGGTCGGATGAGTCACGGCGCACTTGTCGCCCGTGAATACGGCCTGCCGGCCGTCGTCTCGGTGCCGGATGCCACCCGCCGAATCACGACCGGTCAACGCGTCCGCGTCGACGGGAGCACTGGACGTGTCGAGCTCATCGAGTGACTCACGGTGCAGCACGACCACCCGCTCTTCGCCACAAATCGACTCGCAAATACAGAACGGCGTTCCCGGCCCGCCGTCCGTCGTCGAGGCGAGTGGGTCCGGTGACGGTGGTGGTGCAGGAGTGCTCTGGGCCGTGGTCCTGTGCTTAGTTGCTGTCGCTACGCTCGCGCCACTGGTGCTGTTCGGCTACCGGGGATGCCGATACCGATCAGTAACCAACGCCAGCAGTACCATCTGCAGGGGTGGCAGTTCCGGAGCCGTCGAACTCGTCCGCGTCGTCGTCGCGCAGTCGCAGATACGCCGCCGCCATCAACCCGTAACCGAACAGTGCAAATAAATTCACATGACGCTCCGGATGGGTCACATCCGGTGTGAGCGGTCACCCCTCGCTCCTGCAGACGATACGAGTCGATCCGAGTTCTACGGAGAACGGAAACCCGCCGGGACCGATTCGCCTGTACGAGCAGAGTTCACTGACGATGATTTGCTGAAGCCGTTCGTCCCGAACTGCGACCACACGTCCGCATCTCGTCGGGAGTGACTCACAGACGACCGCTCCCGACGTACGCGAGACCGAGACTGCCGAGAACGATCAGACCACCCAGCACGATGTCCGGGAGCGAGAAGAAATACTCCCCGACCGACCCGAGTAGTATGCACCCCACTGCGACCAGAGCGGCGAACGGATGCGATCGCAAGTGTCGAATCAGGACACGGAGCGACCAGTAACTCATCTCCAGTGCGGACGTGATAGTCGCCCTGAGTGGACGGTTTCCGTCCGGATTTTCGGCCGGTTCGAATCGATCGAACTCCGCAGCGTCGACGGTGATGAGAGCACCCGTGTGGACCCGTTGTCCGTCGACGTCCCCGACTCGAAGCAGTGTCACCGCCTCGCTAGTCGTACCGACCACCCGATACGTCCCTGCTCGATGGTCGGTGTCGGTCGGTCGGTAGTGCTCGTACATCGAAGGTGAGGACATTCCTGGCAGTCGTTCTACAGTGGTTATCTTAGTTGGGGTAGTAGTCGACGCTCCACGGTGGCTGTACGACCGCTACGCACGTCCCTGCGATGAGTGCTATACTCGTGGCACGAAGCCGTTAGAAGCGTGTCACGTGTCTTGTAGTCTCTAGAACTCTGAGGAGGACGCCTGCCCCTGAAGTCAGGGGACACTCACACTCGGGGGGATTTCTCGTCGGCGGAGGGAGGCTTCACTGACGAGCTCGCCGCTTCAGCGGCGGGGAGTTGACGACGGGTGCTGGAGCAGGAGTCGACGATAAAGATTGCTCTCTTCTCGTGGCCGGAGCTATCGAACCTCGCCCCACGTGCCGACGAGTTCTCCCTCGTAAAACCGGCGTTGCTGGAATCCGAGCGCATTGCAGATCATCGTATGGCCCATGAACGAGACGGCATAGTCGGCCATCCCGAACGGGTGGAGTTCACGTTGATTCGCCGGCGGCAGGATAGAGCCGAGGAGGTTGATTTCGGCGTCACCAGCCTGGAGTGAGCCGGCTCCGACGCCCCCCTCGTCCCCCGCCTGCATCCGCCCGGCGATTTCGCCGCCAGCAGCCGTGAAGGCATCGTCGTCGATGACCGTCGCCGGTTGGTCGTTCACGTTGGGAACGTACCCGATCTGTGGACTCTTCCACATCTCGCGCTGGAGCGGCCGAATGTCGTCGAGGAGGTAATGCTCGAAGTCTCGATCGACTACGTTCGCGATTCCGACCTCGATGGTCTGGAGGTCATCGGCAGCTATCGCTTCGGCGGCACCGATATCGAGTTCGGCAAGAAGGTAGAGGCCCCTGTCCGTCAACACGAGGTCGCCGCCCGCCTCGACGAACTCCGCGATCGCCGCAACGTACTCGTCGCTGTCACGACCGACGTCATGGGAGACGACGAGTTTGTCGTACCGACGCTTGCCGGAGTTGCCACGCATCAGACGGCCGATTCGCACGTCTTGGACTCGCAGCCCCTCCAGGCTCCCCGACTCTAAGTTCGGTTCGAGGTCGGCGAAGAACTGCATCGGATTGACGACGTATTCCTCCTGTGAGTACCCGAAGGCCTCCTCCGGGTCTGGGTGTTCCTCCTCGCTGTCGATGGTGACGACATCGGTCTCGACCTCTCCATCGCCGTCGAACTCGATCGACCAGTCGCCTGCTGCTGGGCTCGGGACGTAGAAACTCCGGTCATCCGTCTCGGCGAGGTCGATGGTTCGAACGACTTGCCCACCGGGATTGACCAGTTTCACGACCCCTTCGTTGATTCCGTTGTCGTGGAGTCGGACGGCGAGCGAATGTGTCTGCCCCTGTGAGGAGACAGCAGACCTACCCGATGGCCCCGGTTGTACCGTTTCGTGGCGGGTCTGGACCGCGGTCGCTCGACCCTGGCCCGGCCCCTTTCCTTTGCCAGGGCTCTCGTCAGTGTGGGACAACTCCGCCGATGTGCGGGTGAGCTCCGAAGCCGTCACATAGGCGGTGTCCTGGTCTCCTGTCGCGACTGTCGCGTTCGTGTCCGCTGCACACATCTCGGCGAACTCGCGCATCGAGATTCGATACGCCGTCGCCAGGTGACGCTCGATGTACGGGCGCCAGTTCACCCACGCCCGCATGGCGAGTTCTGGAGCGACCGTGACAGCGCCGAGGCCGCCGAACTCCTCTGGTTGGCCCGCCCAGCCGAGCAACCCGCCGGTGATATTGTAGCCTAACGAGTCGTAGATCGAGCCGTAGTCGAGCAGTTCGTCCGGAACGTAGTCGTTGGGGTCGCCGAAGATCGTGTCCGTTCCAGCACGGATGGTGTCGGGAGCGATCGTCTCGGGGCTGCCCCACCGGTCGGTCATCGCCGCGTCGATGCGCCTGTTCACCTCATCGAGGTTGTGTGTGCCGTTGTGTTCGTACGCGGCGTTGGACTCGAGGTTCAACACCATCGTGTCCGAGAACCCCATCATGTGGTAGTCACAGAGGTACTCGATGTTGTCGTACCCACGAAGGTGGCCGACCGTCGCCAGTGCGTCCGGGACGACGTCGTCGTACCCCACGTCGTAACCGGGGCGTACATCCGGGGCATTCCCGTGGTCGGCCGGCCAGAACGCGGGATTCGCCCACCCAATCGTCGGGTACTGCCGGTTGGTGTCGACTTCCGATGCGTTCCCCCGGTAGTGGCCGTAGTGTGGGTCACCGAAGAGGTCAGCGTACGGGTTCGGTCCAAACTGTGGCTTACGTACGGTCCAGCCGTCCGGGTTGATGTAGACCCAGATAATGACGATGTCGTCGAGGAGATCACTGAACTCCTCGGCTTCGCCGTTGACAGCGTCCTCGATGATTCGGCTCCCGGCCTCGACGCCGGCACGCTCGTTGCCGTGGATACCGACGATGAAGACGGCCTTGTCCTTCTCCTGGAACGACGCCTCGTCCTGAATATCGTTCGTGAGTTCTGCGACGTAGATGTCCTGTGGGTCGGGATCTTCACCGGTGAAGAAGTTCTCCCAGCCAGGCCCCTGACCGATTCGATGCACGCGAACCATGTCGGGATACTCCGCTGCGAGGTGGTCGAGCGCTTGGCCCGCCTCCGGATGCGAGATCCAGTCGCGCGCGTTTTCGACGTCCGGGAAGACGCTGTCCGTATAGGAGTCGTCCAGTCTCCAGAACGGATTGGCACCCGGTGAGAAATCGACGTGGTCGATGCCACCGATTTCGTCGAGCGCGAATTCGAGTTCCTGTGCCGTGACGTGGGCGTGTGCAGACGGGTTGGGGGCGTCACGTGTGACGACCTTCGGCGCCCGATCGTCCTCGTCGACATCCCAGTCGGGTTCGCCGTACTCGTCGTAGAACGCGTCCAGTGACTCGCTATCTGCGAACTCGAGCACGAGTGCAGCCTCGTACTCCGCGGGTGTCGAGTTGACAACGAACTCCGCGAGATCCGTCACGGAGTCATCCGTGACGGCTGATTGAGCCACCTCCTCGCCAGCGACCGTGTTCGGAAGCGAGAGTGCCGCTCCGGTCACCGCTGCGACTCGGAGGAACGTCCGTCGGTCGATCGAACTCCCTTCGAATGCATCATCGGCCAGTGCCACTGCTTCTCGATAGGTGTACTGTGACCGGTCACCGTCTCGTTCTCTCGAAGTGCCGTCGTCTGTGTCTGGTCGTGTCATTAGATATCGTGGGTGTCGCCACCAAGTATTGAATCAATACCCTCGTCAAATAAGTATATTCATTAATATAAGTGTAATAGAGTTTCTCTATGTCTACAATAAATACCTTCGCATCTGAGTTCCTCGCTGCCGAACCATTCGTACTGGGAGTCGTAGCCCGTGAGCCGAGGCCTCCGTCGTCAAAGCCGTAGTGAGATGACTACGTCTAGATTTCGAACCCACCCCAGAGCGATAGACGCACGCTCTCTGTCTATCAATACCGGCAGACGACGTTTGGCCTCGTCAGCGACGATTCTCCACTAGTTGGTCGCCACCTCGGTCTGCATCGCTCACCGCGCCAGCCGGTGGTGTCTATCGTCCCCTGGGGGGGTGCGAGGGTGTTCGTGAGCACGCTCACATGGTGATGAACGAGTTAGAGAGCCATTAGAGGACGAACAGCGATGCGACCATCACCGGGCCGCATCCGGAGTACGACTGTTACGGCCGGTCGACCGGTGTGGTGTATTATTGGTGTTCGGGCAGTGGTATCGAAGCGTGTCGGCGCGCGGACGTTCGCGAGCAGTGTCTGTGTGGTGACCAGCGGTGAGCGTTGAGCGTCGAAAGCCGCTGGCGATGACGTCCCGGCGGGGCGTCCGAGCATTGAGCGACCTCCTCGCACAGGACGGGATACTGCTCAGGTATCGACGGCGGACGTCGACGAGACGACGGCGCAACAGCTCGTCAGTGCCCTCGTCGACGACGGGGTCGTGATGGCGGTCGCCGACCAGCGAGTACTAGTTCACGAGCCAAGCGGCGAAGCCTTCGACTCGATTCGGCAGGTAGCTGTTTTCCATCGTGGATGGACGGCTGCCCGTGAAGCTGGTGAGGCCGACGGATGATGCAGTAGACGCTCTTCGGGTGTGGCTTCTGTGAAGCAGTCCCTGTGTCCGCGGCAGGCACGGCACATAGGTGGGGAGTGACGAGCGCGTCACCCACCAGATCTGTGCCGACTGTCTGTCTACGCCTGAAGGACAGTACGTTCCCAGCCCTCAGCACGGCCGTCTGTTCGGAATCGAGGTGCCAGCCAGTCGACGAGCTAGAGTAGATGGGCGGGAGGGTCCCTCATCGAATACGCGTGGGTCACCATTCATTGCAATTAATTCCTCCAACTTTTGAGAGTGATAAACAAGTCCATTTTCGGATGATGTCACATGATACGAACGAGGAGGTACGAAGGCTGCTGTCTCGCAATCCCTGTCCTCGATCACAACTCCCTTGATCGTCTCGCTAGAAGCCAGTCACGTAATGAGTGAGGACGAAACGGTGTTCGACCGCCTTGGCGGTCACGAGGCAGTCGAGAGCGTCGTGAACGATTTCTACGACCGTGTGTTAGACGACGAGCGCGTCGTTCACCACTTTGAGGATAGCAACACGACGGAGCTCCGGGCTCATCAGGTACAATTCATCTCAGCAGTAACCGGCGGTCCTGTCGAATACTCCGGGGACGATATGCGCGCGGCTCACAGCGGGATGGGTATCACCGATAGCGAGTTCACCGTCGTGGCAGGACACTTGGATACTGCCTTGGCAGAAAACGGTGTCTCCGACGAAGACCGTGAACGAGTCCTCGAAACAGTCGAGGAACTGCGTCCCGAAATCGTGGAGATCACCGAGAGCAGCGAAACTGGTTCGGCGACTTCGTAAGCGTTCGTACCTCTGAACCGCTCGTTCACGTGTTCTCCCTGCGGTTCAGTGAATATCGCTTGTTCGAAAAACGTGAGCGGACCCCCTTCGGTCACCCTCCGCGGACAACCGGTCGGAGGCCCGGGGTGTCCCAGGCCTTGATGACGGTCTTTCATTCAACAGGGCCTACGTTCAGACGACGCCCGTGCTCCCCGGCAGCGCGACGGTCGTGACGGCCCAGTTCCCAGTGCCGGGCGACTACAAACTGGTCGACCACGCACTCTCACGTGTCGCCCGGAAGGGGGCGCTCGCGGTCATCAGTGCCGACGGTCCGGCAGACGACGAACTGTTCAATCCGGAGGACTGAGATGAACGATCACACACCCATCGACGCCGAACTCGTCACCGACCGCATTCATCACAGCTCGTGGTCCGCAAATCTGGAAAAACCCGTTCACGGCGAACGGCTCTCCGCGGTCGTCACGGGAGCCATCGAGGCGGTCGACCACACAGCACCGGGGTATCACGTGACCCTCGTCACCCACGGCGCACACGGCCGGCCGGACTCGTCTCTCGGTCCGGTACTCCACGAAACGTTCGGCGACGGCATCGACTGGTCCTACGTCAAGCAGTGTGGCGGGCACGTTCTCCGTGTTCGTGTTCACGACGGTCGTGAACATCGATAGGAACGCAGAGACGTTCGCCCGATTGAGCGCCGTGCGAAGGTTCGCTACCGTACTGGTACTCATCTCGAATGGATGGTTGCAAGGACTACTCCCGATAGATCGACACCGTCGCCGGAGTCGACGCTGCGGTTGACCTCGCCAGTCGCGGGGCGTCCGGGAACTCACCCTCTCGTGCACTCAGGACCGTCGTCCAATCCGAGTGCCGTTCTACTCGACACATACCTGATTCAAGGAACTGCTCTCTATGGAGCGATGGCCTGCCCGTCTTCGGCCAGGATGACGTCTCCGTCGAATACTGCCTCGGCATCGCGTCGCATCGATTCGAGATCACGGTACGGCATGATGTGTGTGAGAACCAACGTCTCGACGCCGGCGTCCCGAGCGATTTCACCGGCGTCCGTCGCATCACAGTGGTTGGCAGTTAACGTGGCCCTATCCAGACCTCGTTCGCCGTCCGCGTGTTGGTGCCAGACGAACTGGTCGTCCTCGTCCGGCACGCGGTCTTCGTCGACCGGGGCGGTATTGCAGTCCTGCACGAGGACGTCTGCGCCGGCAGCGAACTCGGCGAGTGACGGTATCTTCCGCGTATCGCCGGAGAAGACGAACGACGAACCCGTATCGGATTCCTCGAACCGGTAGGCGTACGTCTCGATGGAGTGTTCGACCGCGAGTGCGTCGACCTCCCAGCCGTCCATCTGGCGGCTGAACTCGTCCGTCACGAGTTCGGTTTCGATGTTCGAGATGCCATCGGTCGGATAGATGTCTCTGCGGTACTCGATGTCTTCGGCGTAGACGTCGTACAGTGCCTCGACGAGGCGGTCGGTGCCGTCGGGTCCGTAGACGTTCAGCGATTCTCGGCCTCCCTCGGTCCAGCTCGTGAACGCGAAGTGGAAGAACGACGCGTTGTGATCCAGGTGATGGTGGGTGAAGAACATCGTCTCGATCTCTCCGAAGGCGACTCCCGCGTCCATGAGGCCATAGACCGTCCTGGGGCCACAGTCGACCAACACGCGTTCGTCAGCGATGTCGAGGGCGATGCTCGTGCCACCACGTTCGGGAATCGGGACGGGGCTTCCAGTACCGACGAGGGTGATCTCCATGGTCGTTCTACAGGACAACCCCGTTTGTACGTTCGGACGGTCGCTCGGATCACAGGGTTCGTTCGCTACATACGATGGCCGATTCGTTCGATAGACAGGTACCCCTGCTGCAGCGGGTCACGACTCGTTAGACCGGTCCCAGAGACTGGCGACCGGCCCAGAAACGACGAGACTGACGAGCCCGAACGCGACGATGATCGTGAGGACGCTCGGGTCGTCGAAACTCGTCGTGGCGATGAGCAACGCGATGGCAACGTTTCGCGCGGCGGTCGTCGTCGCGAGGACTTCCCGCGTGCTTCGATTCGGTCCACCGAGGACGTATCCAAGGAGCAACGCACCGACGACGACAACGGCCGAGATGAACAGCGTTCCAGTACCGACGAGCTGGACCATTTCGCCCGCATACACGATCGTCAAGAGGATAATCAGAAGGACGAGCGAGTACGTCGAGAGTCGCTGGACCGGCGGACGCAAGCGAGTTGCAACCGGCTGATAGCGCGCCTTGACGCCGAGCCCACCGATCAGCGGAAGGAGTTGCGTGACGACGACGATCCGGGCGATACCGACCGGATCAGCGGCGACGTCGCCGGGCATGAGGAATGCCACCGTAACCGGGATCGTAGCGACGGAGACGACACCCAGGACGGCCATCAGCCCACTCGCGAACGCGACGTCACTCTTCGATATCTCGGCCAGTTTCGGACCAAACGGTGCACCCGGTGCCATGGCGATCAACAGGAGCCCGACGACGTGACCGGTCTCCATCGGAATAACGAGGACGAACGCGAATGCCAACAGCGGGACGAGTACGAGATTCGCCAGCAGTGATCTCGCCAGCAGTCGGTGCTGTCCGAGTGCCCCGAGGATTTCGTCGACCGTCAACGCGAGCCCCATCGAGAGCATCGTCGCGAGCACGAAGACGACCGTGACGAAATCGATGACTGCGGTGGCTGTTATCGGTCCCATTCGTCTATGACCCCGTTTCGTAAGTCGGAGAGAAAAGTGGCCTGTATGTCGATTATCGCCGCTTTCTACCGATGAACGACGCGTTCACTCAAACCTGCTTGGATACCTTCTCTGACGAATCGGAGATCATCGATTTTCGAATTCACCCGTTCGGATCGTCGGCGGCGTCGAGGGCGTGGCCGACCTACTCGCTGACCTTGATCACACGTAGGCTCTTGAAAGCCTGTACGTCCATTTCTGAGGACTGAAGCCGTGAGTGGAACTCGGAACCTGTCCAGGTTCGTCCGAAAACTACGCGGCTCTGACAGCCTCGACCAGGTCGTCGTAGTCGGGTTCGTTCGTCGGATCGTCGGCGACCCAGTCGTAGGTGACCGTCCCGTCCTCGTCGATGACGAACACCGCCCGATTCGCGACGCCGTAGAGCCCGAGCGGTTCGATGTCGATCTCGAGATCGTATGCCCGGATAGCGTCGCCGGCCATGTCGCTGACGAGGTCGAACTCGACCCCGTGTTCCTCGCGGAACGCACCCTGAGAGAACGGGGAGTCGGCGCTCACGCCGAAGACGGGTGCGCCAGCCGCCTCGCACTCGTCGATTCGTTCCTGGAGCGCGACCATCTCGTTCGTACACGGCGGTGTGAATGCCCCTGGAAAGAAGGCGAGAACGATAGGACCCGTCACGACGTGGTCCTCGAAGTCGAACGGGTCGTGGTCGCTCGTGCCGAGCGTTGCAGTGAACGTCGGTGCGGTGTCGCCCTGTGAAACCATCGCGATTCGTTTCGAGCCGTCGATCGAAAAATACTGACCCGAATATACTCCGTACGAGTTCCGTTCGGGGAGTACACCTGCTGCCAGCACGGTAGCTGAAAAGCAGATGGCAGTGAGGTGGCCGTCAGGCGGTCTGTCGGGGCGCAGTACGGTCTGATTCGGTTCCGCGCTCGAACGACTTGACGATTCGTTCCTCGGCGCGGTGCAGGATCTCCGAACACGTCGACTTCGCCATATCCAGTGACGCCGCCAGTTCCTCCTGTGTACACTGTCGTGGAGAGTCGTAGTATCCCCGTCTCAGGGCCGCCTCGATCAGTCGTTGCTGCGTGTCGGTCAGGACTCGGTCGAACTCGGGCTTTGCGTGGATGTGCTCGACGACGTAGCCGACCTCCGACTCGTCTAACGCCGACCCAAGCGTCGATAGCCTGTTTCGAGTCGTGGTCAGCTCCCATTCGACCTGAGCGTTCTGGATCTCGAAGGGCATTTCCACCGGGACGCCCGCTCTGTCGAGGACGTCCAGGAGAATCGGTTTGTCCGCCTCGATCTGGATGAGGGCTCGGTCCGGCTCTTGGTGGAACACCTCCACGGTGTGAACGGGACCGAACGACCGGATCGACTCGATGATCTCCGTTGGCTTCTCCGCCAGTAACTCGACGAATCCAACGCCGACGCCGTGGGCAGATTGAGCGGATCGGACACGGAACGTCGCTGTGGGATGGTCTCGTGAGACGGTGCTAATCCAGGTTCGCTTCGGGATCGTCAGGGTCAGTGAAGCACACACCATTTTAGGTAAACCTAAACTCGGTTGGCTATTAAAAGCATCTCCGAACATGTGCTGTCAGTTGTACGGTCAAAGTTGGTCGGTACAAAGGCGCTCTCTGGGGGTTCGACTGAACGAACGCTATTATCGCCAGATAACGGTGACGACCTGCTCGTCGCCGTCGATCGTCCCGTACGTGTAACCTCGCTCGTCCAGTTGCGGATAGAGGTGCTGGGGTGCGCGGTCGTTGCGCTGGACGAGTACCACCTCGTCGTCGAGGTCAGCAAGCCGTTCGAGCGTGTTCTTCAGTGGTTGTGGCGGCGGTAGCTCCCTGGCATCGAGCGTTTCGATTGGTCGGTCAGCAGGTGCACCGACCTCCTCGATGTACGTGGCTATCTCCGGCATACCTGCTGGTCGGGGCGAGACGGACAAACACCTTGACCCGAATCCATCCGAGGCGGTCGATAGACGAGTGGGAGACCACGTATCGGTCCTGACACGAGAGGATTCGGCCAGGCACTTATGCGGTCTGGCCCCCCATATCTGAATGGAAACGATGTCTCGTACCCACGACGACCACGATCACGACCACGACGCACAGCCCGTCACAGACCGGATTCACGACAACTCGTGGTCAGCGAACCTCGAGAAACCGGAACACGCCGACGATCGGCAGCTGGTGGTCGACCAGGCCCTTTCGGCGATCGAACACACCGCGCCCGGCAACCACGTGAACCTCGTCACACACGCCAACCACGGTCATCCGGAGGGCTACCTCTACGACGTATTAGCGAGCGAAGGCGGTGACGACGTCGAGTGGGAGTACATCGAACAGTGTGGTTGCGGGGGGCACGTCGTCAGAGTTCACGTTTCGTAGCGCTCGTCGGCAGCGATCGTTCGACCGGCTCGACCGCTCTATGAACCGCCTCGGGGTCAAGCCCCGGGACACTCGGCGTGCTTCGCCTGTGGCCGACGGGTGAGTTACGCCGGATTTCCTGTCCGAATCCACCCGTGGCGATGGCGGCGTGGGTCCTCGCGACCGTTCCCGTATGGATCGGCGACCCGGTCGCGCCGGCGACTCGATTCGGAGCACCGGGGACCACACACCTGTTCGGACTCGACGTGATCGGTTTCGTCGTCCTCGGAACGATCTACCACATCGTTCCCTTCAGCGTGTGGGTGCACCACTACAGCGACCGCCTCGGCTACGAGGCTGTGCCGATGATCGACGACCTCTACGACGACAGGCTGGCAGCCCTCGACCTCGGTCTGTTCACGCTCGGCGGCCTCGTGGCTCTCGCGAAGGTGGGGTCCATCGGCGCCCTCGGCGGTGCCGTCGAACGGTGCCCCGTGTAGCGACCCTGTTCCCTCATCGACGACGTCTGCGACCCCGGAGCGAGCGGTCCGTCGTCGGCGGAGACCGACCCGGCGGTGGCTGTCGATGGCGACCGTCATCGATTCCGATATGGCCGTGGACGATCGGGGTCGTGACTGTGTGAGTGACGTCGCGTGCGCTCGGCGAGCACCTCGCCGACGGAACCATCCTCGTCGTGACGCGCACACGGACAACCGTACCCGAACGGGGTATCTCCCGCTGGCAGAACAGACGTCCCACGCGTCGATGGTAGTCACGAACGATCGAACCGGGTCGTTCAGGACCGCGTCAACGACGTGTCTTCGCATCCGCGAGACGTGACCTGTCCTCCGGCTCCCACCGGTCGAAAGCCGCGACCGCGATCAGTCGCTCGACCGTTCAGCGAGGACGATCAGTGCGACGCTCGATTCCGTCGCTCGTGGCGAGACCTCCCGGCGCCCGTCGAAACGGACCACGTCGCCCGCCGTCAGGTCGTACTCCTCGTCGTCGAGGGTGAGTTCGAGCGCGCCCTCGATCAGGTAGAGGAGGACCTCGCGGTCCGGGTGGTCGTGGGGTGCTACCGCTTCGCCCGCATCCAGCGTCAATCTGACCGTCTTCGGTTCGGCGTCGGGAAAGACGCTCGCGTGGGGGGTCCCCTCGAGTTCCTCGATGGATACGACTTCGGCCATCGTCACGCACCCCTGGGGTCGAATATCCCCCGGTTGATCCCCTCGCGAACGGGGTCGTGTTCGGCGTCCGTCGGCGGCGGAGCGGTAACCAGACATGCCTCGAGCCGACCATCCTCGTCAGCCTTGATCCCGCGGTCGGTGTCGGCTTCGACGACGACCACGTCACCGGGTTTGACGGTGTGTTCGAGGGTGCCGTCGCGAACGTGTCCGGTCCCAGAGCGAACGTGAATCGCGACGTCGCTCGACGGCGCGTGAACGGGGATGAACTGACCGGGCTCGAAGTACCCACAGACAACCTTCATTCGGTCGCTTTTGAAGTCCTCCACGGCGTTGAACGTACGGTCGTCGTAGGCCCGTTCGGCGTCGACGTTCGTCGCGGTCACAGCGACCACCTCGGCGGCCGCTCTGTTCGTCTCTCCGCCGAGCGAGATGAGACTGTATCGCGCATACGACTGGCGGTTGGTGTGTACGGACGAAGAGGTTTGGTCCGAATGTTTCCGACCGGCGACCCGTGGAGGTAGCGGTCGACTGGAGATGTTCGCCTCCATACCCACGGGGTTTGCCAACCAACGTCGAGGCGTCTATGGCAAAACACGCCTTCCTGCTCCTGTCCTCACCGGTGACGCCGGGGCGATTCGCCAGTCCGCTCACCTACGCACGTCAGTTCGACGAGGCGGGCCACCAGGTTGCCGTGTCCTTCGACGGCGCGGCGACCTACTGGTTCGACGGGATCGAGGACCACCCGGAACCCGCCGTCGTGGCCTACGAAGACGCCGAGGAACGGGGATTGATCGCCGGTGTATGCGACCACTGTGCGACGTTCAACGGCGTCGCTGACGCCGCCGAGGCCGGGGGTGTGAAATCCAGGGGACCGAACACACCCCGAACGTCGCGGGGCTCGCCGACGACGGATACGAGATACACGCCGTTCGAGGTTCGAACCGACGCTCGCGAGGGTACGGTGCTACCGACGACTACGCGCGGTGGTTTCGGCCGAGTGCGGCCGGGTCGCCCCCGACCCACTTCCTCCCGAGGGTGGGGTCATGCCGACGTCGGTCGACCCAGTTGACGACGCGAACCGGTCGACAGCCGCGCCGACCCCGGGGGAGTCACCGCGTTGCTCGGCCCGCATCACCCCCGCGACGAACCGCCGGAGCTGGTCGGACAGCTCCGAGCGCGTGCCGTAGTCGGTGAACTATACGTGTCGACCGGACCACTGGCGGCTCCGTAGGCGTACCTCCTGCTGTGACTGTTTACTGGCGTGTTCGCTGGTGGTGTCTATCTCCCCAGGAGGGGTGCGGGGGCACCCGACGCTGTGCAATCGACGGGGTCTGTCCGTGATGCCAGTGATGACCCGACAGCGCTCGACAGCCGACGGGACAGACCGTGTCTCGTTCAACGGGACCGCCGACAGAGCCGACCGAACGAGTGGTACCATCGACGAGTGGACCGAACAGTTTCGTGCGGGCGTCGAAAGTGCAAAGGGTGACCCGAGCGACCCCGGTTACCCTTCCATGCCGCTGAACGACAGGCCGCCCTCGATGTAGCGCTGGGCGAACAGGTAGACGAGCATGATGGGCGCGGCGAACGTCAGCGCGAACGCCGAGAAGCGCGCCCACGGGATGGAGTACTCGCTGACCAGCGAGAACAGCCCCACCGGTAGGGTGTAGTTGTCCGTTCCGAGCAGCGTCTGCGCGACGACGAACTCCGTCCACCCCGTCAGGAAGACGAAGATGAAGACGGTCGCCAGCCCCGCCGCCGAAAGCGGGAGGATGACCTCGGTGACGACGCGCCACGGCGGTGCGCCGTCGACGATGGCGGCCTCCTCGTAGGAGACGGGGATGCCGTCCATGTACGTCTTCAGGAGCCAGGTGTTGAACGGCACGGCCGTCGCCGCGTAGTAGACGGCGAGCGCGAGTTTGCTGTCGTTGAACCCGAGCTGGACGTACACCGCGTAGAGACCGATGAGCAGCGCGATGCCGAGGCCGCCGCCGACCTGCGTCAGCAGGACGTAGACGAACAGGATTTTCCGCCGGAAGATGAACTCGCGGCGCGACAGCGCGTACGACGCCGGCACGATGAGACACATCGCGATGATGACCGTCGGAATCGAGACGGTGAGGCTGTTCCAGAAGAACTGCTTGAACTCCGAGGTCCGCTCGACGCCGTGGTCGGAGGCGTCGAGGAACGTTATCTCGGGCGTGTTGAACACGACGGCGAGGTCGGTCAACGGGACGTTGACGCTGATGGTGTAGCCGGGGACGATGAGGTCGCCGACCACCCAGATGAACGGCTGCAGCGACGGGTTCTCCGGCAGCAGCCGCAGGCCGCCCGACGAGTAGATGGAGCCGCCCGAACCGGAGAGCGCCGCCATCAGGATCCAGTAGATGGGGAACATCAGTCCCGCGACGAGGAGGAGCGCCCCGAGCGTCGCCCCGACGCTCTTCAGCGGCTTCGAGGGGGGGATCTCCCCTCGCCGGACGCCGTCGACCGTGTACTTCGCGTCGCGGACTGCCTCGACCGGCGTCATCGCGATGTTGCGGGTGTCCTCCTTCACCTTCCGTGAGATACCGTCCAGGAGGCTCACGACTCGCTCACCCCGTCGGCGAGCCGACCGCGCTTGACGTTCAGCCACATGAACGCGCCGATGAAGGCGACGGCGATGATGGAGATCGCCGCCCCCTCGCCGTACTCGGCGAAGGAGAACGCCTCCCGGTAGCCGTAGACGACGACCAGTTCGTTCTGTCGCGCCGGCCCCCCCTCGTTGAACACGTAGGGGATGAGGAACTGCTGGAACGACGCCGCGGCGGTCAGAATCGCCGCGAACAGCACCGGTCGCTTGATCGAGGGCAGCGTCACGTGGAAGAACCGCGAGAGGTAGCTCGCGCCGTCGACCATCGCCGCCTCGTGCAGTTCGTCCGGCACGTCCTGCAGCGCGCTGACGGTGATGATGACCATGAACGGGTAGGCGAGCCACGCCTCGGTGATGTTGTAGGCGATGAAGGCCATCCACCGCTCGCTGAGCCACGAGACGGTTCCCATGCCGAGCGAACGCAACACCTGGTTGGCGAGACCGAACTCCGCGGAGCTGAAGATGCCGCGCCATACCGTGATGGTGAAGATGGCCGGCAGCCCCATCGGGAGGATGATGAGCGAGCGCATGACGCGCTTGCCCCGGACGCGGTCGCCGGTGACGACGAGCGCGATGCTGATGCTCACGACGAGTTTCAGCGTGACGCTCGTCGCGACGAACAGCCACGTGATGCCGAAGGAGTTCCAGAACTGCGGGTCAGTGAGGACGCTCACGTAGTTCTCCAGTCCGATGACCGTCGCCTCGCCGAACGTCAACACCGCCAGCGCGCCCTCGCCGGCGAAGAGGTTCGCCGGTTCGGCGTTCGTAAAGGAGATGCCGACGAGGTACAGCACCGGAAACAGCATGAACGCCGAGAAGACGAACAGTCCCGGGAGGACGAACAGCAGCGACGCGTCTCGTTTGTCGAGGAACGGGACGTCCTCGATGCGACGGGCGACGCGTGAGACGGTACTCATCTGTTCGCTTACTCCCAGTTGCTGCGGATCTGCTTTGCGGCCTGCTTCATCGCCGGCTCGGGCTCGGCGTCACCGTTGAACATCTTCGTGAGCGCGCTCTTCACCGGGTCCCAGACCTGATTCATTCGGGGGTCTGTCGGCATCGGAACGCCCTGCTCGACGGCCTCGGCGAAGCCCTGCACGGTGTCGGGGAGGTCGTCGCCCCCGACGAGGCTCTGGAGCACCGGGATACTGCCCTGCTCTTCGGCGTTCTCCAGGAGGAGCTCCTCGTTCGTGACGTACCACTCGATGAAGTCGCGCGCGGCGACGGCGTCGTCGCCGCCGTCCTCCATCGCCGTCGCGAAGTACCAGATGGTGATGCCCGTGTACGGCGTCGGGCTGCCGTCCTCCGGCGAGGGCAGCGTCGTGACCTCGTAGTCGACGTCCTTCTCGTTGAGCGTCGAGAGATACCACGGCCCGTTGATGGCGAAGGCGGCGTTACCCTCGGCGAACACCGACGCCTGCGGTTCGTACTGGGGGTCGTTCGGCATGTACGGGACGAAGTTGTCGACGGCGAACTGCGCGCCCTGGACGACCTCGTCGCTCGCGACGCCGAGCTCCTCGTCGGCTTCGGGGTCGAAGAGGTGGCCGCCGAACGCCTGCAGCCACGGGCTGACGAAGTACGGGTCGTTGAACGGGTAGCTCAGGCCGTACTGGTCGTTCCCGGGGTCGTGGAACTCCTCCATCGTCGACCGCATCTCCTCGATGCTCTCGGGGGCCTCGTCGACGAGGTCGGTGTTGTAGATGAGCGTCACCGTCTCGGAGTCGTGCGGGAGTCCGTACACGCCGCCGTCGAACTGGACTGCGTCGGCCGCGGCCTCGGTGAACTGGTCGAGTTCGACCTCCAACTCGTCACCCCGGTCGGCGATGAACCCGCGGTCGACGTAGTCGCCGATCCAGTCGTGGGCCCACTCGAACGTGTGCGGTCCCTGCCCGGCGGGGATGGCGCTCGTCGTCTTCTTCTCCATGTCGGAGATGTCCGAGTTCTCGATACTGTGGTTCGCCTGCTCCTCGAACCGCTGTATCGCCGCCTCGCGTTCGTCTTTCTCCGACTCCGAGAGCGAGTACCACACCGTTGCGGTGCCCGAGGGCCCGGAGTCAGACGACCCGTTGCCGGAGTCGTTCCCGCTACCGCCACCGGACGATCCGGGTTCCCCCTGCTCCTGTACACCGACACACCCCGCGAGCGCCCCGATACCGCTGACGACGCCGAGATTCTTCAGGACGGTCCTGCGATCCATTGTCATGGCTGAATATGAGATGAATAAGTAGTTCAAATATTAAACCTTCGGATATAGCACGAACGTTCCTGTAGTTCAGATTATCTACTCTGAACGCTCACGAGCCTCGGATTCTACATATTCCGCCGGCAATTCAAATGAATAAATAGAAGGGGCCTCCTTGCTCGGCAGAATATACGACGAATTCACACATCACAGATTCAGATTCGAGAACAAGAATTATAACATCGGCTCTCCACACGTGGTGCAATGGGCACTGTAACGCTCGATAATCTCGGAAAGAAGTTCGACAACGGCCGGATCGTCGCTGTCGACGACGTTTCCCTCGACGTCGCAGACGGCGAGTTCGTAACTGTCGTCGGTCCCTCGGGGTGTGGGAAGTCGACGACGTTGCGGATGCTCGCGGGGCTGGAGCAACCGACCTCGGGCCGTATCACGATCGACGGCGAGGACGTGACCGACGTCCACGCCCGCAAGCGCGACGTGGCGATGGTGTTCCAGAACTACGCGCTCTACCCGCACAAGACGGTCCGTCAGAACATGGCGTTCGGTCTCCGGATGAGCACCGACCTCTCGAAGGACGAGCGCGACCAGCGCGTCCGTGAGACGGCCGAGATGATGGGTATCGAGGAGCTGCTCGACGACCGCCCGAACGAGCTCTCGGGCGGGCAGAAACAGCGCGTCGCGCTCGGCCGCGCCATCGTCCGCGAACCCGACGTGTTCCTCTTCGACGAACCCCTGTCGAACCTGGACGCGAAGCTCCGGACGACGATGCGCACCGAGATCCAGCGCCTCCAGAACGACCTCGGGACCACCTCCATCTACGTCACCCACGACCAGGAGGAGGCGATGACGATGGGCGACCGTATCGTCATCCTCAAAGACGGCGAGCTCCAGCAGGTCGGCCGGCCGAAAGAGGTGTACCGAACCCCCGTCAACGCGTTCGTCGGCGGGTTCGTCGGTTCGCCGTCGATGAACTTCATCGACGTTCGGGCCAGCGTCTCCGGCGACACCGTGCGCCTCCAAGACGACTCGGGTCGCTTCGACTACACGGTCAGCGCTACCGACGTCCCGAACGTCGACGACAGCGACCGAATTCGGTTCGGAATCCGCCCGGAGGACGTGTCCGTCGTCGACGACGGGCCCGGCATCCCGACGACGGTCGAAGTCGTCGAACCCATCGGCAGCGACAACTACCTCTATCTCGACCTCGCAGCCGATTTCATCGCCCGCGTCGACTCCGACGTCGAACCCGAACCCGACGACGGCGTCACCGTCGCCTTCGACGAGTCGGACGTCCACCTCTTCGACGGCGAGACGGGCGAGTCGCTCACGTTCGAGCGGCGAACCGAGACCGTGACGACGCCGTCGGCGTAAGGAGCCAGTTCGTCGTTCCGGCTTGCGTTCCGAACCGGGTCCTTCCCCTCACTCCGCGGGTGTCGGCGCTTCCGTGCCCACGTCGAGACCGAGTTCGTCCGCCAGCGCGACCGTCGCCAACCGGAGCGCGTGCGGCCATCCCAGCGGCGTCGCGCTGTCGGAGGTGCCGTCGTCGAACACCTGTTCGGGCAGGTAGCCCGTCTCCATGCAGAGCGGACCGTCCGGCAGCACGAGCGACAGCACGTCGTCCGTCAGCGTCGCGAACGCACCGGCCCGGTCGTCGTCGTGCGCGCGGAGGAGCGCGGTCGTGTTCGCGGCGGCGTGTGCGCCCCACGCCGTCGAGACGGTCCAGATCTTCTCGTGGCCCTGTCCGCGCTGTCGCCACTCGTCGCCCTCGTAGCGGACGAGTCCGCGGACCTCGCTCCCGTTGGGGTCGTGCCAGAGCCCCTCGACGGTGTTCTCGACGTGCGTGACGAGTCGGTCGAGTCGGTCGCCGTCGACGTCGCCGACGCGAGCGTACTGTCGGTGTGCGGCCGCCAGCGCGAGCGTCGCCGAGTCGTAGCGCGGGTCCAGTTCCCCCGCCTCGAACCCCTCGGCTTCGTCGACACCTTCGCACTCGCGGAGCGCGTATATTTCACGCTCTGCGACCCAGAGGTCGTCGAGGGCCTCGTAGATGCGGTCGGCCTGTTCCGTCGCGTGCGCCGTCGTCGCCGCGTCGAGGTCGGCGTCGGCGACCGCCGCGTACGCTTCGAGGAACGTCGCCGCCGTGTGACTGAACCGCCCGTCCATGTTCTCCCAGGCGTTCTGACAGGCGATGGGCCGCCCGTCGTCGGCGAGCGTGTCGTCCAGTCCGTCGAGGGCGGCGTCGAGCGCCGCCACCACCTCCTCGCGGAGGTCGCCGTCGAGTTCGTCCACGACCGACGCGAGGAACGTGACGACGCTGCCGGTCTGGTCGGCCTGGTAGTCGACGCCGTCGCCGGCTTCGAGGCGGCCGTTGGCCCACCCGGGGGCGAGCGTCCCGTCGCGGGGCCAGACGCGGTGCGGCCACGTCCCGTCGGACTGCTGGGTGGCGAGGTAGGCCCGCGCGCTCCGCTCGGTCCACGCGTCGAGGTCGAGTCCGATGGAGTCGGCCGCCTCGTCGACGAACAGCGATATCTCGGCGTCGTCGCGGAACCAGGTGTAGCCGTAGCCGCCCGAGTACGCGTAGTACGGGTCGAAGTCGGGGCCGGCGATGCGGAGGCCCGTCTCGGCCGACAGGAAGCGGAGCACGCGGACGTCCGCCGCTACCGCGCCGGCGTGGGGGGTGTCGTCGGGCACCTCGGACGCCTCGGCTTCGGCGCTCCGGCGCAGCGCCGCGGCGTCGTCGTACGCCGTCGCGAGGTCGTCGAGTCGACCGAGCGCCGCCTCGCGAGTCGTCGTGTTCTCGTCGGTGAGCAGCGTCACGAGCGTCGTACGTCCGGACTCGACGGGAAGGAACGCGACGAGGTCGCCGCTGAGTCGGTCCTCCTCGTAGCGGTCCTCGGAGACGGGCCGGGGCAGTTCGACCGCCGTGTCGTCGAGCAGTTCGGCGAAGCGTGCCGGAACCTGTCCGTGGAGGTCCGAGACCCCGGTCGTGCTCCCGACGAAGTCGTGTTCGGTCGTGTGGTACACCTCGACGGCGTCCTCGTGTCGGAGCTGGCCGATCCGGGTGTCCTGTGCGTTCGGCGCGAACCCGACGTAGGTGACCACTTCGACGGTTCGTTCGTCGGCCAGCGGCGCGTCGAGTTCGACGTGCGTCAGGTGCGCGTCGCCGACGGTGAGGTCGTACTGCGTCACCGCTCCGACCGGCGTCTCGCGCTCGGTGACGACCAGCGCCGTCGCCTCGTGATAGCGCTGCGAGACCGTCTCGTCGGCCTCGAACCAGTGGACGTCGTCGCCGACGCGGAGACCGAGACGACTCCGGTCGAGCCCGTTGCGTCCGGTCAGCGGGTAGCCGAAGTCCCGCAGCGACCCGTCGCGTTCGACGTGGACGAGTCGGCCGCCGAGCCCCGAGAAGAGACCGGTCGTCGAGCGGCGTTCGCCCGGGAAACGTGTGTCGTGCCCCTCGTGTCGCTTGTAGTCGTCGAGGGCGTCGCGGAGTTGCATCGAAAGTGAGACGCCGCGCCGGGGTAATAACTCTTGGTGAGATTGTCGTTCACAGTTTTGAGCCGAAGCGGAACAGTGATACCCTATCACTCGCCTTCAGGGGTATGCACCATCCCGGCCCGCCGCGCTTCGTCTCGGTCGGCGAATCCGTCGAACTGGCCCCACGAACCCCGAACCCGGACGCCTCGTACCGGTGGTCGGTCGCCGACGCGCCCGACGCGAGCGCGTTCGAGACGGGCGACGCACTGTCGGTCGGCGCGCCCGCTGGCTCCCCGCCCCCCGACGCCCGCGAGGACGAGCCGGGACCGGTCGTCCACTTCCACCCCGACGTCGCCGGCACGTACACCGTCACCCTCGACGCGCCGGACGACACGCACGAACTGACGGTCCGCGCCTTCCCCGACGAGCGTCGCGCCGCGCAGTTCTCGGTCGCCGCCGCCGACCTCCCCGTCGAGGAGTCGGAACTGAACGACACCCCGATCTCGGTCAGCGGTCCGTTCAACAACCACTTGCTCGCGACGGAGCGGCCGCGACGCGTCGGCGACGACTACGTCCTCGACGTGCGGTTGCCGCCGGGCGAGTACACCGCCGCGTTCTCGGTGAACGACGACCTCGCCGAGGGCGTCCGCACCGGCGTCGAGGTCGACGGCCCCGGTCGTCCCCGACTCCGACTCGACGCGAGCGTCGCCGGCGACGAGGCGGTCGTCACCGCGACGCCGAAGGCCGCCCCCGACAGCGAGTTCTCCGACGCCGACCTCCCCGTCGAGTTCCACCTCGACGGCCGCGACGACCTCGGCGAGGAGGACGTGCGCATCGACGGCCGCGAACTCCGCGTCCCGGTCGAGGCGCTCCCCGACCGTGCGCGTATCCACGCCGTCACCGCCGGCGAGCGTCGTAGCATCGGCGACACCGTCACCCTCGACGTCGCCGACGCCGGCGGCGACGCAGTGTCCGTCGCCCGTCCGAACGACCCGCCGGAGTGGGCCGAGTCGCCGACGGTGTACGAGATCTTCGTCCGCTCGTTCGCGGGCGAGACGCTGCCGACGACGTTCGCCGAGATCGAGCGCCGCGTCGAGTACCTGGAGTCGCTCTCGGTCGACTGCCTCTGGCTGACGCCCGTGCTCGCCAGCCCGACCACCCACGGCTACCACATCACCGACTACTTCGCCACCGCCTCGGACCTCGGCTCCCGGGAGGCGTTCGAGTCGCTCGTCGACCGCTGTCACGAAGCGGGTATCGAGGTCGTCTTCGACCTCGTCATCAACCACACCTCGCGGGACCACCCCGCGTTCCAGTTGCACTCGGCGGGCGTCGAGGCGTACGCCGACCACTTCCGGCGCGTCGACGCCGACCGCAACGTCGTCGACGTGGGGTGGGCCGACGTCGGCGGGGAGGGCGAGGAGATACCCGAGTACTACTTCAACTGGCAGCGCATCCCGAACCTGAACTACGACTCGCTCTCGGTCCGCCGGTGGATGCTCGACGTGGTCGACGAGTGGGCGGGCGTCGTCGACGGCTTCCGCTGCGACGTGGCGTGGGGGGTCTCCCACGCCTTCTGGAAGGAGGTCCGCGACCGCGTCCCCGACGACTTTCTCCTCCTCGACGAGACCATCCCGCGGGACCCCGACTACCACGAGGGCGAGTTCCAGATGCACTACGACACGACGCTGTACGAGACACTCCGGGACGTCGGTCTGGGCGAGGAACCCGCCGACGCCGTCCTCGACGCGCTCGACGACGCGACGTGGGCGGGCTTCCCGGACGCGGCCGTTCACCTCCGCTACGTCGAGAACCACGACGAGGACCGCTACCTCGACGAGTGCGACGAGGCGTCGCTACGGGCGGCCGCAGCGGCCACGTTCACCGTGCCGGGCGCGCCGATGATCTACTACGGGCAGGAACGCGGCGTCCCGGAGCAGCGCGGCCCGATGCGCTGGTACGACGGCGACGCCGACCTCACGGCGTTTCACCGCGCGCTGTCGTCGCTGCGGGCGGAGACGCCGACGCTCCGCGAGGGACGCGTCGAACCGCTCGAGTACGAGGTCACCGCCGGCGATGAGGGGGCCGAGGCCGACGACGTGACCGCCTACGCTCGCGAGGACGAGAACGGTCGGTACGTCGTGGTCCTCAACTTCGCCGCCGACCCGGCGACGGTGTCGCTGGGCGAACCCGTCGAACCCACGGACCTGCTGTCCGGCGAGGCGGTCGTGGCCGGCGAGGAACTCCGCGTCGCCGACGCCGTCGTACTGCGAGCGGCGTAGTCGACGCCGGCCGGTTCGCCGGCGTTCGGTCACGACGACGCTCGGATCCCGCCGTCGACGCTCCGACTCACTCGGAGACGCGCTGGCCGACACGACGAGCGCCGACCGTGGCGTTTTCGCACCGGCACGGTCTCGGGGGCCAGATGGTCTATCACCGTGTCTTAAGTACCTTTCCGGGACTCATACACGTATGGACGACGCCGCACTCGGGGACGTGCTCCAGCAGTTCGGTCTCTCGGACAAAGAGATAGACACGTACCTCACGCTCTTGGAACACGGCGAGGCGAAGGCGAGTACCGTCGCCGACGCCGCGGGCGTCTCGAAACGCTACGTCTACAGCGTCAGCGAAAAACTCGAAGACCGCGGTTTCGTCTCGGTCAACGACCACGTCGTACCGACGACGATCCGGGCGAATCCGCCAGAGGAGGTCATCGAGTCGCTGACGGAGGACATCGAGACCATGCGCCCGGCCCTGGAGGCGCGCTACTCGAAGGCCGCCCCCGAGACCGAGCGCTTCGAGGTCATCAAGTCGCGCGTGACGGTGCTCAAACGCATCCGCTCGCTCATCGACGACGCCGACGAGGAGGTGACGCTGTCGCTGCCGGCGACGACCCTCGACGAAGTCGCCGACTCGCTCCGCGCCGCCGTCGACCGCGGGGTGTTGGTACTGCTCGTCGTCGCGGACGCCGACAGCGAGCGACAGACCGCACTGGAGGGTGTCGCTAGCGTCGCCCGAGCGTGGGGCGAACCGATGCCGACGATGCTCACCACCGACCAGCGTGTCGGGCTCGTCGCGCCGACGGAGATGATAACCCGGTCGAACAGCGGCGCGCGCGCCATCGCGTTCACCGAACCGCGACTCGGTCCGGTCATCGTCGGCTCGTTTCTCGGCAACTACTGGCCGATGGCCCAGCAGGTGTACGCCGCGGAACCGGCGACGCTCCCGAAAACGTACACGAACTTCCGCCACGCGGTGTTCCAGACGACGCTGCACCTCCGGGCGAACACCTCTCTTCGCGCCCGAATCCGCGGCCGCCGAACCCGCGGTCCGGACAGTCACGACGAGATCGTCGGCCGCGTCGTCGACGTGCGGCAGGGTCTCGCCGCGCCGTCGAACAACGCCTTCCCGGTCGAGAACACGCTCGTCGTCGAGACGAGCGAGGGGCTCGTCACCGTCGGCGGCGGCGGCGCGTTCGTCGAGGACATCGAGGCCGACAGCGTGACGCTCGAACGCGCCGACGTCGACGAGGCGTGACGAGGCGGGCGACTCCCGCCCGGTCGACCGCTCCCCCCGACCGCCAGCGACCCCCCGAACGCGACCAGTGCATCGCCGCTGAGCCACCTCGCATACGGTGCAAATCGCGGCCTGCCGCGTGCGGGTTCAGACGGCTCATCTGTGCACTCCCCTCGACGTTGAGAGGCGGTGAAGTGTCCCGGGTAGTGCCGACGACGTTCCACGTCGACCATACCGAACACGATGTCGACGTGTTCGTCACTGAACAGGGGGTTGCGGACGTACGCGGACTTTCGCCTGTCGAACGAGCCGAGCTCGTGATCGACCGCTGCGCTCACCCCAAATTCCGCCCGAGCCTGCGGGCGTACCTCGACGACGTGAAGGGACAGGAAAATCACATTCCCCACGGCATCGAGCGGGCGGTCCGGTGGCAGGAGTGACACTGTAACGTACCGTGAACTGTCGACAGACGGATACGGTCGTCGTACCGTCTCTCGTCCGGTACCATTGCCCCTCGATTCCGGTGTCTTCCGTGCTTCGGCTCTCTGCTCCGCAAGCTCAGGTCACAGATCGACGAAACGCGGCGCGAAGAGGGAGTCCCCCCGCAGTCGGACGGTCGACTCGCTCAGGCCCCGCCAAGAAAGTACATGTAAGCCACCAGACGTAGCCAGCGAGCAGCACCAAGGCGGTGAGCACCTCAAGCGCCGTGACGTACCGCGGCAGGCGTCCGGATATCGTAGAGGAGCGTTCCTCTCGAACCGTGTGGTCCACGGGTCAACCTTCGAAACGGTCATCGATGCGTACCACCGGAGTTATTGACGTATCGATGTCACTACCGGTCAGGGCGGAAGCCCCGTCTCGTACAGCACCGCCGTAACGATTTGTTGTTTTATCGGGGCGCTAAGGCTTCGTCGGTGGCCGTAGTAATTCGGAAATCAAGCACGACAACGTTCGTGTTTCGCTGTGTCCCCGCATGCGTCTACGTATATCTATCATATTTCTGATTCCCAATATACCATCTGGCCACTATATAATATATCTCAAAATATTAAAATTTTGCTATATTTGCAAACTTATCGCTAAATCTATCGAATTAAGTGTAGATATTTGACAATTAACTACTTCAGATAGTCGTGACAAATAACAGTCGTATTATGTCGAATAGTTATCTGGCCTGAAATATGGGCGCTATTTACTATGTAATAATTCACAATCTTACAATACTGCTCGGCGACGGCGTGATATCCGCGGCCTCCATACGCTCGGTGAACCGCTGGTGGCGTTCGGTACGCTCGCGCTCGGACATCCGTGCGTGCGTCCATATCTTCCCGCTCGTGTCCTGGCGGACTTCGACGTCGTCGACTGCTGGGAGCGCGGCGACACCCTCGCTGATCTCGTCGTGGATATCGAGAAAGTACGTACACCGTTGGGACGTCAGCAGGACGGTGACGTCGACCGTTCCGCCGTCGGCCTCGGTCGCCTCGATTAGACCGAGGTCTACGATGTTCACTGGGTGGTCACTCATACAGCGACAGGGGTCGAGCACCTCCAGTAACTGACCACGGACCGTCGCTTTCAGTCCGTTCGAGAACGGCTGGCCGGGAGTACTCGCCGTTGACGTGGTCAGTCGTCGGCCGTGGCTGTCGTCCAGGTATCGTAGGTCGAACAGGGCGAACACGGTATCCGTGTCAACGCCGTGACCCCCGGGTTCATCGAGACGGCCACGACGAGGGTGGACGGGGAGACGGCCGGCGGTATCCCCGAACGAACGCCGCTGGGTCGTGCCGGACAACTCGGCGGGGTCGCCGATGCGGTACGGTACCTCGCGAGCGACGAGTCGTCGTTCGTCACCGGACACAACCTCGTCATGGACGGCGGCTTTACGGCGTACCGCTCCTTCGCGTAGGAACGTTTATTGACCCTGCCACTGATTCTCAAGCGTATGCTATCCGTAGAGGGCCCTCTCTGTCGTGTCGACGTCGGCGCGCGGGAGGTACACACGGAGACCGTCGATTCGGTTCTGGAATCGTTCATCGGTGGGCGGGGAGTAGCTACGAAACTCGCACACGACCGGCTCCCCTTCGACGCCGACCCCCTCGGCCCGGAGAACGGCCTGTTCTTCACGACGGGACCGATGCAGACGTCGAACATGAGCTTCACTGGCCGGATGAACTGCACTGGTATCTCGCCGCTCACTGGCGGACTCCTCTCGTCGAACGCCGGCGGGTTCATGTCGCGGAACTTCGCCGATACGGGGTACGCAGCCGTCGAACTCACCGGACAGAGCGACGACCTACTGATCGTCCACGTCTCCGACCAGGAGGTAACGTTCGAGGCAGTCCCCAACCTGGTGGGCGCAACGGTTCCGGAGACGACCGACTACATCGAACGAGAACACGACCTCTCGAGCGAACACGTCGCGTGTATCGGCCCGGCTGGCGAGAACCGCGTCCGATTCGCCTCCATCATGACGACCGAATCCCGGGCGTTCGGTCGCGGCGGCCTCGGCGCGGTCATGGGGTCGAAGAACGTGAAGGCCGTCACCTTCCAGGGTGACTCCCGGCGTGACGTGGAGATACCATCGCTCCAGATGGACGTCCATCGAGAGGCGGCGACGGCGGACCACATCATGAAAGAGCAGGGAACGACCAGCGTCACCGACCTCGCGAACGAGGTGGGGGCGCTGCCGACCCGGTACTTCTCGGAACTACGCTTCGAGGGGGTCGAGGGGATCAACGGCGACCGTGTCGGCGAGAAGAAGTACCAGAAGGGGACCTGCTCGTCGTGTGCGTTCGCGTGTAAACTCCCGACGAGAGACGAGGAACGGGGCGTCGAAACCGAGGGGCCGGAGTACGAGACGGTGATGGCGTTCGGCTCCAACTGCAGCGTCGACGACATCGTCGACGTGATGCAGTCGAACGAACTGTGCGACCGCTATGGGATGGACACCATCTCGTGCGGGAACGCCGTCGCTGCCTACCTCGCGGCGACCGACGAGTTCGGGAACGCCGACCTCGTTCACGAGACCGTCGAGAACATCGCTCGTCGTGAAGGCGATGGCGACCTGTTGGCGGAAGGCATCGACCGGTTCCACGAGGAACTCGGTGTCGAGAACTGGACGGTCAAGGGCCTCGACTTCGCGGCGCACGATGGCCGCACGTTGAACGGCCAGGGTCTCTCGTACGCGACGGCCAACCGCGGGGCCGACCACATGTTCACGACGATGTACGCGTGGGAGTACCCGCTCGTCCCGCAGGACGATGCGCTCGAACCGACAGGACTCGATGGCAAGGCACCGCACGTCGTACGACAGGAGAACGCGCGGGCGCTCGAGGACTGCGGCATCGTCTGTCGGTTCTCGCGGAGTTTCATGACGCCCGAACGCTTCGAGGGTCTGTTCGACGCCGACTACGACGACCTGCTCGCAGTCGGGTCACGGACCGTCGAACTCGAACGCCACTTCAACAACCAGCGGGGGTTCGACCGCGCCGACGATACGCTCCCGTACGACCTGCCGGACTTCGAAGCGGCACTCGACGACTACTACGAGCAGCGAGGGTGGAACGCCGACGGGACGGTGCCCGACGACAGCGTGGCAGCCTCGACCGGGGACTGACCGCGTCACTCGGCCTCGGTCCGCGTCGCGGAGCGGGCCGTTGCTCCCGAGCGCCTCGAAGATAGGCGCGTCGCGCGATCAGGTATCAACTGTCGGTTCACGATATCGACCTTCCGCGGTCGATGGACACACGCAGGACTGCTGACAAAAATTACTTACCTGTCTTGGTAGCACGTCTACTGGAATGGCATACAAGGGCTACGAGGACTATTTCGAGAAGAAACTCGTCATCAGCGTAGCGACGACCGGTGGCCACCACGGCAAAGAGGCGAACCCGAACCTGCCCGAGCAACCGGAGGAGATCGCACGGGACCTCGCGGCGTGTGAGGAAGCCGGCGCGTCCATCGCGCACATCCACGCCCGAGACGACGAGGGGGACGGGACGAAAGACGTTGCTCGCTTCCAGGCGATTCGTGACGCCATCGACGACCACTGCGACGACATCATCGTGAACTTCACCACGGGCGGTGGAGGGATCTGGTCACGCGAAGAGCGCATCGCACCGATCTTGGAGACCGACCCTCGACCTGAGATGGCGACCGTCGACCTCGGTCCGATCAATTTTGGTCAGACCCGAACCGCGGTGAACACCCGGGAGCAGAACGAAGAGTACGCAGAAGCGATGCGCGCTGCCAGCGTCAAGCCCGAACTCGAACTGTTCAATCCCGGACACATACCCGAGATGAACCACCTCATCGACGAGGACCTTTTGGAACCTCCCTACTGGTGTACGACCATCTTCGGGATGCAAAACGGGATGCCGGCGGCGCCGCGAAACGTCATAAACTTCGTCGACAACCTTCCCGGAGCGAGTGAGTGGCAAGTGCTCGCGCTCGGTCGCCACCAGTTACCACTCACGACGATGGCGATGACGATGGGGGGGCACGTCCGCGTCGGCATGGAAGACAACGTCTACTATCGGAAGGGGGAACTCGCGGAGAGTAACGCGCAGTTGGTTCGGCGGACGGCACGCATCGCCGCCGAGGTGAACAGACCGGTAGCGACGCCCACCGAGACACGTGAACTGCTCGGCCTCTGATTCTACAACACTCCGTTCCTGGCGAGACGACCCGTGCAGCGTCGCCGACCGGCACCGGATACTCCGATTCACCATCGTCCGATGTAATTGCCACCGTTCATCACACCCACTTCACGTTCGTCGGTCGGAACTCCACGCGACAGTTCCGCTACGGACACACGGAGAGGGCACGACCGACGGTCGACGAGAACGGCCGGGGCGTGTGTCTCCACACGTTCTCGGGCAAACACGCGGTGTGGTACTATTCGATGGTCGGCAAGCCGTTCTGCCTCCACCAGCCGGCGGTCGGGAAAGCGATACTATCGCGCTTCCCGGAGGCGACCGTCGAGCGGAACATCGACCAGTGGGAACTCCCGAGGGCGACGGAGAACACCAGTACCGGTCGGGAACAACCGTTCGACGAACGCCGAGCTATCACCGAGCGGGTTCCTCGTGCAACCACGAGAGACAGAGAGGCGGGGGTGAAACGGTCGGTGTCCCCGTAACCGACACGAACGGCCGTATCGTCGGTGCGTTCAGCGTAGCGAGCCCCGCCAACCGGATGAGCAACGAGTGGTTCGAAGCGCAACTCCCCGGGAGCGTACAGGGGGTCGCCAACGAGTTCGAACTCGAATGCTTCCTTCGCACAGGAAGCTAGCGTCTCCCGGCCAAGGTTCAGCACGCCATTGCTAATAACGAAGATAGATATGTTATTTAGTCGCCGTACCTGCCCGTCCCCACATTCCCTCAACTAGACCAGCACACAATGACCCTGTAGAACGTGAACCTGATGTACCTGTCGTGGTTCTAGTCCAGAGCCCACCAACGCTGATTCAGGACGCTGGGGTAACAGCTGTACACGGCTCGTTCGTTTTTCCTGACAAATACATGTTTGTCATCGCCGTCGACCTCTATGGTCGATCACCCGCTGGAGCCAAGCTCGGACTTCTTACGGTCCGATTCACCACCATCTGTGTCGGGAAGTACGACGCTCTCGTCAACGGTTACTGGTGTCGGGCGTCTGCGTATCCTCCTAGTAGTTCCTCGCGTCAAATGTCGTCGGCCGTCCCAGCTGGTGGTCGACGCCGTTCCAACGCCATCGCTCGACCGAGACGACTCCCTCGTCATCGGTCGTTCGTTGCGATAGTGTTTCTCTCTCACGAACGCCTACTCGTACGTGATGTTCAGTTCGAGTTCGTTGACCGCACCGAGCAGGACACTCGGGAGGTCCTCCTCTAGCAATTGCCCTCGAAGTCGATGGCTGGGCCCGGAGATGACACACGCTCCCAGTACCTCGTCGTCGGGTGCGAACATGGGGACGGCAACGGCGTTGAGGCCCCGCGTGCTCTCGCCCAGCGAGTACGAGACGCCCCGTTCACGGATCGTCGCGAGCTCCTCACCGAGTGCTGCGCGGTTGGTGATGGTAGCGTCCGTCGCGCGGGGAAGGCCATGACGTGCGACTATCTCGGTTACTCGCGCTTCTGGAAGGTTCGCGAGGATCGCCTTCCCGGCAGCGATCTGGTGGAGGTAGAGTCGTTTTCCGACGCGCGTCCTGCTATTGACGCCGTTCGTCCCGACCTCACGGTAGAGGACGATCGGACGGCCCCGTTCCTCGGTGATGAACTGCACGAGTTCCCCGGTCTGCTGACTGAGCGCACGCACCTTTTGCTTGATGCGGTCCGCACCGCGGAAGTTCGCCCGGACTTGCCCGCCGACGTCGAGGAATCGGAGGCCGAGACTGTAGACATCACCGTTCTTCACGACGAAATCCTCGGAACGGAGCGTCGCGAGGTGTTTGTGGACGGTGCTCTTCGAGTAGCCGAGGTCGTCTGCGAGTGTCGTGACGCCTGCTCCGTTGCGCTCCTGCAGCGCCTCGATGAGTGCGAGCGTCGTACCGACCGACTGGACGGCCGCCGTCCCGCTGCCCCTTTCGTCGTCCTCGCTTCGTGACGATGCCATATGTGGTACACATTCTCCAACACACTTAGTGTTTCCTCACGAGAAACCACTTGAGTAGGAGACGGAACCCCGCCCGTTCCGAGACGCTCGCGCTCTACTTTTCCGGGGGTATCAGTGTCGACGGCGAGACGACTATCCGGGGCTCTCCAGTAGAGATTCTTCGGGAGGAATCTCGCCCTGACCGGGGCCGTCGGTACTGTCTGAACGGAATAGTTATACATTCACGTCGGTACCGCTTCGGCAGGGCAACTGTGAACTCCGAGACCATCGCCGTGCTCAGAAACGGGGCGCTCGACCTCTGGAGCGATGGTCGCGGTACGGTACTCCTCGCGGTCGCCAGCGGTTGGTTCCTCTCGATCGGCGTGCGAATGATCTATCCGGTGTTGCTCCCCGCTCTCCGGTCGGCCTACGGGCTCGATCTGACGACCGCCGGTCTCCTTCTGACGGTGCTGTTTCTCGCGTACGCACTGGGACAGTTTCCGGGCGGCGTCCTCGCCGACCGTTTCGGGGAGCGGACCACGCTTACCGCCAGTGCGGTACTCTCCGCGATAACCCTGACGCTGGTCGTGACTGCTGGCTCCACGCTCGTTCTCTTCGTCGCAACGGGACTGTTCGGCTTCGGGACCGCGCTGTACGCGATCGGGCGGTACACCGTTCTCTCGCGGCTCTACACGGAGCGTCTCGGTGCTGCCAACGGTGTGACCGCGGCCTCGCAGGACGCCGGCCAGTCGGTCCTGCCACCGCTCGCCAGCGTGATCGCAGCGGCGTCTCTCTGGCAGTTCGGCTACGGTTTCGTCGTGCCGCTGTTCCTGCTGGCGGCCGGGTCCCTCTGGCTCGTCGTTCCGGCACGTCCTCCGAGCACGTCGGAGGGCGGGGGAGGGTTCACCCGCGACGACCTCGCGACGCTCCGATCGGCGGTACGTCAGCCGCCGGTCGTCTACGGGACGGTAGCTCTCGTCCTCGGGCTCGCCGTCTGGCAGGCGTTCACGAGCTTTTACCCGACGTATCTCGTCGAGCAGAAGGGGCTCTCGACGACTCTCGCCAGCGTCTTGTTCGGCGGCTTCTTCGCGCTCGGTATCTGTATCAAACCGCTTGCCGGCGCGGCCTACGACCGGTTCGGTACGCGCCGTTCGCTGCTCATCGTCGCGAGCGGACCGACGGTCTCCCTCGCGGCCCTTCCGCTGGTCGACGGGTTCCTTCCCCTCGCTGGAATCACGGCACTCACGGCCACGCTGCTCGGCTTCGCGACGGTTCTCGAACCGTCCCTGCTCCGGGCGCTCCCCGCTGACGTCCGGGGGACGGGGTTCGGCATCCTCAGAACGGTCGGCTTCACCGTCGGTGCGACGACACCGGTCCTGTTCGGCGCGGCGGCCGATCGGGGGTTCTTCGACGCCGGGTTCGTAGCCCTGTCCGCCCTCGCGGGCGGTATGTTCCTCCTGGCGTTTCGCATCCCGAGCCCTACCGACTCGAGCTGACCGCACCTGTCTCGTGTAACCGTTCGATCTCGCGCTCGGAGTACGAGAGGGCCGTGAGGATGTCGTCGGTATGTTCCCCTTTCTTCGGCGGAGGCGAGGAGTAGCCGCCGCCGTGTATCCCGGTGCTGAACCGAAACGGGAGTGCCGCGGTCACGACCTCCTCGTCGACCTCCGGGTTGTAGGTGTCGACGAGCATCGACCGGGCGTCGACGTGTTCGTTGTCTTCGACGAGATCTGCGACGGTTCGGACCGCCCCGGACGGGATCCCCGCGTCGAGGAGCTCGACTTCGAGTTCTGTGGACGCAAACGCCTCGAACTCCCGGATCAGCTCGTCGCGGAGCGGCTCGCGGTGCTCGATGCGGTCCTCGATCGTCTCGAACCGTTCGTCCTCGAGCAGATCCGGGCGGTCGAGGACGGAACAGAGCCGCTCGTACATCGCCTCCGAGAGTGTCGCGACGTAGATGTACCCATCGCCGGTCGGGAAGACGCCGTTTGGTGCGCTTCCGATTCCTTTACCGCCAGCACGCTCGGGTAACGCGCCGGTCTGGTCGTAGTTCGTGACCCAATACGACATCCACGAGACGGCCACATCGAACAGCGAGATGTCGATGTGGGTCCCGTCGCCGCCCCGGTCGCGACCGCGGACGGCAGCGAGGATCGCGAACGCGGCGTTCGCCCCCGTTCCGCAGTCGATGAGGCTCGCACGGATACGCGCGGGCGGACGGTCGGCGTAGCCAGTGATCGCCATCAGCCCGGAGATGGCCTGGATGCAGGGGTCGTATCCAGGATACGACTGGTACGGTCCGCTCCGGCCGAAACCGGACAGCGAACAGTAGATCACGTCCTCGTTCCGCTCCGCGACCGACTCGTAATCGAGGTCGAACTTCTCGAGGACGCCGGGGCGGAAGCTCTCGACGACCACGTCGGCTTCGGTCGCGAGTTGGCCGACGATCTCGTGGCCTGCGTCCGTTTTGATGTCGACGCAGAGGCTCTGCTTGCCGTGGTTGAACGGCGCGAAGATGTTCCCGTCCATGAGGTTCCGGAAGTTGTCCCCGGTCGGCGGTTCGACTTTGAGGACGGTCGCACCCATCTCGGCCAACAGTTGCGTACAGACCGGTCCGGCGACCGATTGCGTGAAGTCGACGACTGTGAGGTCGTCTAACGGCTTCATACCACCCACCATGCGACCGGCCGAGAAATGCTTTCGGGAAACAGCATGTGCAACGACGTGCCGTACCATCGCGTGCGGGTGATCTTGGAGCTGCTCTCTCCGAACACAGCGGTGTCACACACCGACCCACACCTTTTTCTTTCGTCTATCGGAAGTCGAGTCGATGCTACTGGTTTCACGACAGGGGGACCGGACCCCCGAACGGTGGTGGCGACCGCAACTGGGCTCGACACCGCTCGTTGGACGAGCCGATTCGAGGGCGGGCTGCCCGCGATGACGACGAACACGACGGGCGACCTCGCATCACGATTCGCCACGGGCACTGCCCTCGGTACGTGGATTTCGATCGGCCACCCGACGGTCGTCGAAGCGGCGGCGAGAGCGGGGTTCGACTTCGTCCTCGTCGACACCGAGCACACCGAGATGAGCCTCGAGACGGTCGCCGATCTCACTCGTGCGGCGGGGGCGGCTCCCGGACCCCTCGCCGTACTCGTCCGCCCCGCGTGGAACGACCCGGTCCGTATCAAACGGATCCTCGACATCGGTGTCGACGGCATCATGGTACCGATGATCGACACCCAGGAGGCCGCCACGGAACTGGTCCGAGCGACGAGGTACCCCCCGGACGGCGCGCGTGGTGTCGCCGCCGGCCGAGCGGCCGATTACGGCCGGAACTTCGTCGAGTACGTCACGGCGGACCACCAGTCGTTGTTTACAATCGCACAGGTCGAAACCCCGACCGGCGTCGACAACGCGGAGGCCATCGCAGCGACGGACGGGATCGACGCCCTGTTCGTCGGGCCGGCCGACCTCTCGGCGTCGCTCGGGGTCTTCGCCGAGTGGACCGCGCCCGAACTCGACGATGCGATGTCGAGCGTCATCGAGGCCGGAGCGACCACCGACACGCCGGTCGGGACCCTCACCGTTCGCGAAGCCGACGTCTCGGAGCGTGTCGAGCGCGGGTTCGACTACCTGATCGCCGGGAAAGACGTGACGACCCTGATCGAAGAGGGCGAACGCATCCGCGAAACCTACGAGGAAAGCGTCACCGACCGAGAGTGACCGATCCCGACCAGTCGACCGCGCCACCAGTCTGTGACCGCCGGTCGTTCGTGGGGTCGAACCACCACCGTTACCGGTTCATCCAGACGCCCGACTGTGGCTCGTAGGGGTCTGTCGGGATCTCCACGAGCGTCGGTCCGTCGCTGTCGATCGCGCGCGCGACCGTCGCGGTGACCTCGTCGGGGGTTGTCGCCCGGTCGACATCGAGACCGAGTCCGTCGGCGACGGTCGTATACGACACTGGGGTCTCCCCCCAGCCGTACTCGCCTTCGTCCATCCGATAGCTCCGACCGGCCTCTTCGCTGATGATCGCGTAGTCGCTGTTGTTGAGTACGACGACCGTCACGTCGATGCCCTCGTCCGCCAGCGTGTGGAGTTCGTGAACACACATCAACAACCCGCCGTCTCCGGTGAGGGCGACGACGTCCTGCTCGGGGTTGGCCAGTTTCGCGCCGATGGCCGATGGGACTCCCGTCCCCATCGTCGCCCACGAGCCCGGGTTCACGTAATCCCGCGGGTTGTACGTCGGGAACGTCAGGAGCGTCCACAGCCGGAACCCCCCCGCGTCGACGGCGACGATCGCGTCCCGTGGTGTCCCCCGACGGATCGCGTCCAGAGCTCCGACCGAAGTCAGCGGTGGGTCCGTCACCCCTCGCAACTCGTCGAGGCGGTCTTCGGTCGCTGTCCGCGTCGTCCGAGCGCGTTCCACGCCGGTTTCGCCGGTTATCGAGCGTTCTGCCAGCGCCTCGTCGAGGGTCGCGAGCGTCCGTGCAGCGTCGGCGACGATGGCGACCGCCGGATCGTAGCCGGTGCCGATGTCGTCCGCATCGAGCGTCACGTGGACCAGGTCGTCCGGAATCTCGATCGACCAGTTGTGGAGCGAGACGGCGTCGAAGTCCGTCCCGACGCCGAGTGCGGCGTCGGCGTCCGCGAGTAGCGCTTTCACGGCCGTACCCGTACCACCACAGAGCACCCCCGCGGAAAGCTCGTGGTCGTCCGGGAAGACCGCTTTGCCCTTGTACGTGAGCACGACCGGTGCCGCTATGCGCTCGGCGACGGCCCGCAGTTCGTCGCTCGCGTCGGCCGCTCGGACACCACCTCCGGCGACGATGATCGGCTTCGAGGCGTCCGCGAGCAGGTCGGCAGCGGCCTCGACCTTCGACGTGAGCCCCCCGTCGACCGATTGCAGGTCGACCGCCTCCCGCTCGGCGAGTTCGACGTCCATCTTCAGGAAGTTCTTCGGAATCCCGATTCGGACCGGCCCCTTCGGAGCGGTCCGTGCGACATCGATCGCTCGCTGCAGTTCGGCAGCCGTACTGTGAGGCGTCTCGACGGTGATGTTCTCCTTCACGACGTTGTCGTAGGTGTCCGGCGGGGTTTCGTGGATACCGTCGCCGCCCCGAATCTCCGGTTCGGTTTCGACCGCGATGTGGACGAGCGGCGTACAGTCGTTCAACGCGTTTTTCAGTCCGTTCATCGCGTTCATATCGCCCGGTCCGGGGATGACCACCGTGGCTGCCATGTCACCGCTGGTTTCTGCGTACCCCCACGCCTGATGGGAGACGGCGGTTTCGTGGCGAGCCATCACGAACCGGATGTCGTCACGGTTGTCGATCGACTCGTTCAGCGGAAGTGACTGTTTGCCGGGGATGCCGAACAGTGTGTCGACACCGTTCTCGACCAGACACCCGATAATTGCCTCGTTGACCTCCATGGCCGTAGTGAGGTGGATACCGGTGTAAAGGTTTAGGCTGGCTGGTCCGGACGGGTCCCGAACGGTTCGTCTCCGTCGTCCGTCCCCCGCCACGTTCGCGAGGGATGAGCACCCGGCCGTGACCTACGCGCTCACTCTCGGTCGGTGTACAACCCGTCCGGATCGAGTTCCTCTCGAATCAGTCGTACCTCCTCGTCGGTCGGTTCCGAGGTCCTCCCGTAGTCGTCGGCGAACGGAATCTCCCACCCGGTCGCGGCCCGGACTTCCTCGCGCGTCGTCGTCGGGTGGAGCGCGTCGACGTACATCTCGCCGCCGTCGTCGAACCGGCAGACGGCCAGGTCGGTGATGACCGCCTCGGGTCCGCCGGAGAGACCGAGTTCCTCCCGGCCCCGCCGACCGTCGACGTATCCGGGACTCGTGACGAAGTCGACCGCTTCGGGGAACCGCCGCGCGGAGTGAGGAGTGACGATCAACGTCCGATCGACGTGCCCCGCGATCTCGCAGGCACCGCCGCTTCCCGGAAGTCGGACTGTGGGGTCGTCGTAGTCGCCGATGACCGTCGAGTTGATGTTCCCGTACTTGTCGATCTGCGCACCCCCGAGAAAGCCCACGTCGAGGCGACCGGCCTGCAGGTGGTAGTTGAAGCTGTTTCGCATCGGTTCGATCGAGACCGACCCCGAGGCCAGCACCGGGTCACCGATCGAGAGCGGCGGAGACGACGGGTTCGAGCCGATCGTCCCCGACTCGTAGACCATCCGAAGATCCGGTGCGTGCGTGCGCTTGGCGACGTTGCACGCCAAGTTCGGTTTGCCGATGCCGACCAGCACCGAATCGTCGTTGTCGAGCTCCCTCGCCGCCGCGACCACCATCAGTTCGCTGTTCGTGTAGTTCATCGAACTCCCTCCGTGCCCCCGGCGAGACGGTGGGTTCCGCCGGCTCCCCGACGGACCGGGTGCGTGTCAATCATCGGTACGCCCCCATGTCCACCGGTGTGGCGTAGTCTCGGTCCGGTTCCAACTCGAGCAGCCGGTCGACGCCCAGCTTCTCGATATATTCCCGTCGGTTCTCGACACCGTAGACCCACTCGTCGAGCCACGCTTCGACCCGATCAGCGTCGCTGGCGACCTCGGCCCATTCGATGTACGCGTCGTTGTCCCGCCCGTAGTAGCCCTGCGCGTACGACGGATGGGAGCCGTAGGGGTCGTGTACGACGTAGTCGACGTCGTCGCTCGTGACGACCGTCCGGTTCGGATCGCTACGGATGGTCCGCTCCGTACAGATCTCTTCTACGGCGAGTACAACCGTTTCGGCGGCCAGTGCGGCGATCTTCACCTCGCCCTGGATGCCCCAGAGGTGCGCGTTGCCCGTCTCGTCGGCCCGCTGGGCGCGGACGACCGCCACGTCCGGCTCGATCGGTGCGACGGCGTAGACGTCGTCGTCGTCGAACGGGCTCTCGATCCGGGCGATGTTGTCGTTGTGGTCGGGCAGGTCCGAGCCGATGAACCCCCGGAGCGGGGCGAACGGGAGGTTCGACGCGCCCGCGTCGAGCGCGGCGATCAGACCGAAGTGCGTGTACTCCTCGAGTTCGAGTTCGGTCGGCACGCCGTCCTCGACTGCCCGTCGAAACGCGGGCAAGCTTCCGACCCCGGGGTTTCCAGCCCACGAGAAGGTCGCCTTCCGCGCGCAACCGGCCGCGATCAGTTGGTCGTACACCAGGTCGGGCGTCGCCCTGATCAGTTCGAGATCGCGCTTTTCCTGCCGGATGATCTCGTGACCCGCGGCGAACGGAATGAGGTGCGTAAACCCAGCGAGGCAGACACTATCGCCGTCGGAGACGCCGTGACCGATAGCGTCTCGCATCGTAGTGACAGTACTCATGAATGCGTTGTCTACGGTAGTCGATAGCAGAACCCACACATAACGATTGTCCTTGTGGAAGCACGCACGACTGCTGGTCGATCGGGGGTTCTCGGCGTCTTCCACCGTGACTCACGCGTAGGTCCGTCGTCCGATCTCCCGGGCCTCGATCTCGTCCCAGTCGTACTCGACGCCGAGCCCCGGGCCCTCGGGCACCCGCACGTGTCCGTCTTCGTCGACGGTATCGAGCATATCGGAGTAGTCGTCGGCGTACACCGGCGGCTGTGTGTTCGGGCAGATCGGATGGACGAGCGCCACCTCGTAGTAGTTGGTGTTGCGCGTCGCGGCGATGCAGTGACGCTGTGCCGGCCCCGGCGCGTGGTACTCGACGTCCAACCCGAACCCCTCTGCCATGTGAGCGATCTTCATCGCCCCGGTGATCCCACCATCGTACTCGGGGTCGGCCCGCACGAAGTCGGTCGCCTCCGTCGCGACGAAATCCGTGTGCGCTTCGAGCCCCCGGACGTGTTCCGTCTGGAGGATCGGGGTTTCGAGGGACTCGCGAAGCTTCCGGTGGGCATGCTGTGAGACGCCACCGTCTCGATACGGGTCCTCGTACCACAGAAAGTCGGCATCGTCGCAGGCTCTGCCGATCTTCAACGCGTCGGCGAACGTGGCCGGATTGCAGGCCGGATCGAGCATCAGATCCATCTCCTCGCCCACACGCCGGCCGACCGTTCGGACGACCGCTGCCGTCTCCTCGGGAGCCGTCCAGTCGCCGCCCCAGTCGTGTATCTTGAACCCCTGATACCCCATCTCGAGACACGCCTCAGCGAAGTCGGCGTACGCCTCGGGCGAGTCGAGCCCCCCGTTCCGGTCGCCCTGATACGTCGAGGCGTAGGCTGGGAAGGAATCGCGGTAACTGCCGAGCAGTTCGTGAATCGGCGCGTCGTAGTACTTCCCGGCGAAATCCCACAGCGCGATGTCGATCGGACCCATCCCCATCCAGTCGTACTTGCGGAGCGCACGCTTGAACGCGCTCCAGTGGCGCTCGCGCTCGAGGGGGTCCTTCCCGATCAGGTAGTCCGCGATCATGTTGAGTTGTGCAGCACCGGGGGAGTTTCCACCGACGTACTCGCCGGTGGTCCCGTCGTCCGTGTGGACCCGCAGTGCGAACAGTTTCCGTTCGCTCGTCGTACCTGGCTCGTAAACGATGCTGAAACCGTTCGGTGCGTATCCGACGTCCGGCAGGTCGTAGCCGAATTCGACGGATTCGATGCGCGTGATCGTCGGTGACATCGATACGCCGACACATAGCGAACGAAGCTCAAATGCGTTTGCATCGCGGTGAAATATCTCCGTAGAATGACTGGTCGAGGTGGCCTCACGAACGACGGCGCGCACGACACGTCATCTGCCGGCCCAGGGATGTCTTATCGCCCGAAGGTTCGGTCGGGTGACCCCTCGCGTCCACCGGGAGGGGCCGAGCGCTCTCCCAGACAGGGACGTTCAGCGCTGACGGAGGCGGGGACGGCGTGTCAGCTCCCCTCGCGGGCGTCGACGTGGTCCGTCTCGACCGACATACGGCGGATAGTTTATGAACGACGGCGAGGAACACAGCGTGAATGGGTGTCACTATCGACGAGGTCGAAACCGTAGCGGTCGTCGGCGCGGGACAGATGGGACGGGGCATCGCCGCCGTCGCGGCGCTGTCGGGGTACGAGACGGCACTGACCGACATCGACGAGTCGCAACTCGAGGACGCGAACGAGGCCATCGAGTGGTCCTACGGGAAGGCCGTCCAGCACGGCGACACGACCGAAGCGGGGGCCGATGCCGCGCTCGAGCGAGTGACCTTCACCACCGACTTCGAGGCGGCGGTCGGTGACGCGGAGTTCGTCACCGAAGCGGCGGTCGAACAGCAGGCGGTCAAGGAGGACATCTTCGCGGATCTCGACCGCGTCGCACCCGAGGACGCCATCCTCGCGACGAACACGTCCGGACTGAACGTCACTCGACTCGCCGAGACGACCGCGGCTCCGGAGCGCGTCGTCGGCACTCACTGGTTCAACCCCCCCATGCTGATGGAACTGGTAGAAATCGTCATGACGGAACACACACCCCGGGCAACGGCCGACACCGCGGCGGCGCTCGTCGAGTCGTTCGGCAAGACACCGATCCGCTGTCGGATGGACGTTCCGTCGTTCATCGTCAACCGGTTGATGCGACCGTACGGCGAGGGGCCGGCGTGGATGGTGTATCGCGGCGAACACGCCATCGAGGAGGTCGACTCCGCGATGAAGTACGGCGAGGGGTTCCCGATGGGGCCGTTCGAACTCGCCGACTTCACGGGCGGCATCCAGATCCGCGTCGAAGGGGAGGCGGACCATCTCGAGGACGACCGACCGATGGCCTACGATACCGGCGTCTGTCCACTCCTTCACCAGCTCTATGAGAAGGGCCGGTACGGTCGGAAGACCGACGCCGGCTACTACGAGTACGACGAGCGCGACGAGCCCCGGATTCCGGTCGACGCCGGACAGGGGTTCGACTCGCTGCTGGTGTGGGCACCGATCGTCAACGAGGCCGCCAAGATGGTTCAACACGGTGTCGCCAGCGCCGAGGACATCGACACCGGTGCACGACTCGGCGGTAACTGGCCGACGGGGCCGTTGGAGAAGGCCGACGAAGTCGGTGCAGACGTCGTCGTGCGGAGGCTGACCGAGGTCGCGAGCCGCCACGAGAGCACGAACAAACTCGCGGAAACCCTCCCCTGTGACCTACTCGTCGAGAAGGCGAAAACGGGCGGGACGTTCCACTGAACCAGCCGCCGAGGAGCCTCGAAACGGTCACAGCGCCTCCCCGTGCGCCGGGCACTATTTCGCTGCTCGGTCGAGAGAGACGGACACGTTAGTCGCGGCCGACCCCGACCACCAACGCTTACCACGGAACGTGAGAAATGGTAGCCGATGACAGCTACCGAGCCGGTCTCCATCGCCGGGGCGTTCGAACACCCCACCAGAGAGGCCCCCGACAAGTCGACGATGCAGTTACACGCGGAGGTCGCGAAGGGGGCGCTCGAGGATGCGGGTCTCGAGAAACGCGACGTCGACGGCTACTTCACGGCCGGCGTCCCGGAGTACGAGACGGGACTGTCGCCGCTCGTCATGGCTGATTACCTCGGCCTCGATCCGTCCTACACCGACACGACCGACTTCGGGGGGTCGTCGTACGTCGCACACGTCGGGCACGCCGCGAGCGCTATCCGCGACGGGCGGTGTGACGTCGCACTCGTGACGCTCGCCGGCCGTCCCCGGTCGCGTGGGCAGGCGACCGGCTCGGGGGCTCGCGAGCTCCGGACCTTTCAGGACAGCTTCGAGCGCGTCTACGGGGCGACGAACGTGACGATGTACGGTATGGCCGCACAGAGACACATGCACGAGTACGGAACGACGAGCGAGCAACTCGCGGAGATCCGAGTCGCGGCGTCGCACCACGCCCAGTACAACGAGCACGCGATGTACCGGGAGCCGGTGTCGGTCGACGACGTCGTCGACTCGCGGATGGTCGCCGACCCGCTGCACCTCCTCGACTGCTGTGTCGTCTCGGACGGCGGTGGCGCGCTGGTCGTCGTTTCCGAGGACGTCCGGTCGAAGCTAGACCGGGACTGCGTCGAACTCCTCGGCTTCGGTGAGGCGATCGGTCACCACGACGCCGGACGGATCGATGTCACGACGACCGCCGCGGACCGCTCAGGCTCACGTGCCTTCGCTGAAGCCGGCCTCGGCCCCGAGCACGTCGAGTACGCGTCGATCTACGACTCGTTTACCGTAACGGTCCTCGAGGCCATCGAGGATCTGGGCTTCTGCGAGAAAGGTGAGGGTGGCCCGTTCGTCGAGGGGGGAACGCTCCAGGCGCCCGACGGCGACCTCCCCTTCAACACCGACGGCGGCGGGTTGTGTTCGAACCACCCGGCCAACCGCGGTGGTATGACGAAGGTCATCGAGGCGGTCCGCCAACTCCGGCGCGAGGCGAACCCCGAAGTACAGGTCGACGCCGACGTCGCACTCGCCCACGGCACGGGTGGGAGTCTCGGGACGCGCCACGGTGCGGCGACCGTCGTACTCGGGAGGGAAGACCGATGACCTGGGAGCCCCGTCCGGTTCCGGACGTGACGCCGGAGACCGAACCCTACTGGACGGCCGCTGGGGACGGTGAGCTTCTCGTGCGCAAGTGTCATGACTGTGGCCTCGTCTACCACTACCCCCGGTCGCTGTGTCCCGACTGCTTCAGCGAGGCCGTCGAGTGGTGTGAAACGTCTGGCCACGGCGAGATATACTCCTACTCGGTGGCCCGCACGATGAGCGGCTGGCCGGACGAGGACCTTCCGCTCGTGCTGGCGTACGTCGAACTCGAGGCAGGACCGCGAATCATGTCCATCGTCGACGCCGACCCGTCCGCCGTCGAGATCGGCACGCACGTCGCGGTCCGGTTCGTCGACGCCGCCGACTCGACCATCGCGGTTCCGGTGTTCGTCCCCGTCACCGACTGAGCCATTCCCCCTCGTTCAGGTTGGAACGACGGTGGGCCCGCTTCCGGGAACCCTGCATACCGGTTCTCGTGAGCGACGTACACATCCGTGACGGCGACCATCGACATCCCGAGGGCGTGCGGGCCAACGTCCGCGGAGATGTCAGTGATGACACCGTCGTCTTTCAGTCGGGTCAGTCGATAGTGGACCGCCGACTTCCACAGACCGAACCCATCAGCGAGTCCCTCGAGGTTCTTGTCGTCGTTCCGCTCTACCTCGCGGAGGATGTCGATATCCTTTCGTCGAGGTCCGGGGGACGTCGGCGTCTCTCGTGGAGGTCCGTACTGGCCTCGGCGTAACAAGAGTCGACGGCCCGTGTGGTAGAGCGAGTATTCAGAACACGGCTTCGATCGACGACCCGAGCGTTTCTATCGCGGCTTCGATCTCGTCGGCGGTCGTGCACAGGGGCGGGGCGAGGATGATCTGGGTCGTCGGACGACCGCCCCCCACGAGGACACCGCGATTCATCGCTTCGCTGATCACGTCCGTGACTGGGTTGTCCCCCTCGTCGGTCCGCGGGTCGTGGAACGGTGCTCCCGTCTCCGGGTCGGCGAACTCGACGGCACGGAGGAACCCTCGTCCACGCACGTCGGCGACGGCGTCGTGCTCTCGCTCGAGGGCTGCGAGCCCGTCGGCGAAGTCGTCTTGTGTCGCCCGGACGTTCTCGAGCAGTCCGTCGGCGTACTCGTCGAGGGCGGCGACACCGGCGGCGCAACTGACTGGGTGGCCGCCGAACGTCTGTCCGAGGTCGAACCCGTCAGTACGTACGTGGTCCGCGATTTCCGGACGCATGATCACGCCCGCGAGCGGTGCGTAGGCGCTGGTCACGCCCTTCGCGAACGTCAGGAGATCCGGCTCGATATTCTCGGTCTGGACGCCGAACCAGTCCCCACAGCGGCCGAATCCGGTGATCACCTCGTCAACGATCATGAGGATGTCGTACTCGTCACAGAGCTCGCGGACCCGTTCGAAGTAGCCCGGCGGGGCCGTGTACGCGCCGCTCGTGCCGGCGATCGGTTCCGTCAGCACGGCCGCGATCGTATCCGGCCCTTCGTTCCGGATGACGAACTCCAGGTGGTCGGCTGCGGCTTCCGCGAGCGCTTCGGGCGTGTCCGCATTGAACGGCGAATTGTACGTCATCGGCGGCAGGAACTTCACAGCTCCCGTCGTCGACGCGTGGGCTTCGAGCGGCGCGCGAGTCGCCGGATCACCGGTCATGCTCCCCGCACCGTAGGTCGATCCGTGGTAGGACCGCCAGCGGGAGAGCACTTTCGGTGCGTCCGCAAAGTCACGGGCGATCGTCATCGCGAGTTCGTTCGCCTCGCTGCCCGACACCGAGAACTGGACGTTCGACAGCGAATCGGGGGCGACCGCGACGAGTGCGTCGCTCAGGTCGGTACGAGCCGGTGTTCCCTTCGCGGGAGAGACGTACTGGATCCGTTCGAGCTGTTCGGTCATTGCGTCCACGATGGCCTCGTTTCCGTGTCCGGCATTGACACAATACAGCTGTGAGACGAAGTCGAGATACTCGGCTCCGTCATCGTCGACGACACGCGTGCCGTCGCCGTCAGTGAACGTGATTCCCGTCTTCGATGGATCGTACCAGTGTGGGATGTTCGTGGACGCTTCGTCGGTCCGTTCGGCTGAGTCGTTGAGCATGGGTCGATTGTCGTGATAGGGAGGACGTTCAGGTCGAACTCGGTTCCGTCGAGTATCGGGAGTCACCGCTCCCGATCGTCAGCGACCGGTCACCGTGTCTGGGATCTCGAACGCCGGATCGGGGTCGCTCGTCGGACGATCGTGGAACGCGTGCCATCCGTTCACAGGTGTATGGAGTACCGATTAATCAATCTTTCTGCAGTAATGCAATTTCGAGTATGAGATACCACATATAGAAGGGGGATTCGGACCGAGTAATCCACTCCGAGACATTCTTGAACGTTTTTCCACGCCACCGCTGGCGATATTCTGCCTATCGCAGTCGCTGCTCTCGCGTGCAGGGGTGAGGCGATACGGTCGAAGGGGGACAGTGCGTAACTCCGCCGGTGGAACGTGACGGGACGGTACCGTCGAGCGGAGGTGAACGCCCGCGCTTCCACGTCGGGCACGCGGCTGGTCGCCCCGCTGAATGCTGCGACACGCGAGAGCCACGTCGGTCGCAGTGCACGCTTTTTGTTTCGGTCTTCGGCGACCGCAGTCCGTGTCGATTCGTGTTCAGCACGCAGGCCGTCTCATACTGGTGCGTTCGCCGTTCGAGGGGCGGCCGACGACGTCGGTCCGCCGCCCCCGGCTACCTCATCCGGTGTTCCTCGACGACGTCCCAGTCGAGTTCGATCCCGAGGCCGGGGTCGTCCGGTACCTCGATGTATCCGTCCTGAATGAGTGGTTCGTCACGGACGACGAGGTCGTCCCACCACGGCACGTCGCGGGCGTGAAACTCGAGCGCGAGGAAGTTCGGCACTGTCGCGCCGACGTGGACGCCGGCCATCGTCGCGACGGGGCTCCCGATGTTGTGAGGACACGTCGTCAGGTAGTAACTGTCGGCGAGTTCGGCGATCTTCTTCGTCTCCGCGATGCCACCGGTCTTGGGTACGTCGGGCGCGACGAAGGAGACGGCCTCCTTCTCGACGAGGTCACGAAAGCCGTGGCGGCCGTAGCGGTTCTCGCCCGTGAGCAACGGTTGGTCGACGCTCCGATTGAGGGTCGCCAGCGCGTCGACGTTCTCCGGCGGCAGGGGGTCTTCGATCCACGCGAGGTCATACGGCTCGAGGGCCGCACACAGTTTCTCGGTCGCCTCGACGCTGAAGTTCCAGTGAAGGTCGACCGCGACCTCGGCGTCGTCACCGACCTCGTCGGTCACCGCCTCGACTAGTCCACGCTTGTGTTCGATCTCTCGACGGTCGAAGTGGCGTGCGAGCGTGTCGATCTCCCGACCCGATGGGACGTCGAGGTCGAACTTGACGATCTCGTAGCCGTCGTCGACCGCTGCTCGCGCCGCTCGTGCATAGGCCGCTGCCTCGTAGGTCTCGTCGGGCTGACCCTCCAGTGCCGCCTCGACCATCCCATCGCCGGCGTGACAGTCGGCGTACATCCGGACTGCCTCACGGGTCTTGCCGCCCAGGAGCTGGTACACCGGTTGGTCGAGGATCTTGCCGGTGGCGTCCCAGAGCGCGAGTTCGATGCCGCTGATCGCGATGGTTCCGATTCCCTCCTGGGACCCTCTCCCGGAGAGGCTCTCGCGCATGAGGTGATAGAGCCGCTCGACGTCGAGGGGGTTCTCGCCGACGAGAACGGGTCGAAAGTAGTCGGTGATCACCTCGTGGACGCCCGGTGACGGGTACGATTCGCCGATTCCGGTCACTCCGACGTCCGTCTCGAGGCGAACGAGCGTCCACGGGAAGTTCCCGTCGACGACGACCGTCGATAGGTCGGTGATTTCGGGCGTCTCAGTCGAGCGTTCGGGCGTTTCACCGAACTCGGGCCAGATGCTCGAGGCTAACCGCGCCGCGAAGTCCGAGTACATGTTATCGTCTCTCTCTTTCCCGAGCCGTTACATCAAACTATGGACCGGGACCGGCCGCTCGAAACCGTCGGCTCGTGGGCTCGTCAGCCGTCGGGCAGTACCTTGTCGGGATTGAGGATGCCGTTCGGATCGAGTGTCTCCTTGACGGAACGCATGAGGTCGACTGCCGGGCCGTGTTCTTCACACATGAACTTCCGCTTCCCGATACCGACGCCGTGTTCCCCGGTCGCGCTGCCGCCCAGCGCGATGGCCTTCCTGACGACCCGCTCGTTGAGCTCGTGGGCGCGCTCGACCATCGCCTCGTCGTCGGGGTCGACCAGCGGCGTGAAGTGGAGGTTCCCATCGCCGGCGTGTCCGACACAGGAGGTCAGCAAGTCGAGGTCGTCGCTGGCCTGCGAGACCTCCTCGACGATCTCCGGGTACCGCGAGATCGGAACGACGACGTCGCCGACCAGCGCGACCTCCCAGTCTCCCCGGTACGCGTTCGTCGCGTGGTACTTGTCGCGTCGTGCCTGCCAGACGTCGTCCACGTTCTCCTCGGCGGCCGCCTCCCACGAACGCATTCCGTGATCCTCACAGATCGCTTTCGCGAACGCGAGGTCCTCTTCGATCCCGCTGTTGTTCGCGTGCAACTCGATGAGGAGCGTCGGTCGCTCCTCGAAGGAGACGTCGTCGTGGTAGGCGTTGATCATCTTCATCGCCGTCGCATCGATGAACTCGATTGCTCCGGGGACCAACGCAGAGCCGATGGCGTCCGCGACGGCCCGGGAGGCGTCGACCCGTGACGGGAACGTCACCAGCGCCGCCCGGCGGTACTCGGGGATGCCAACCAGCCCGAGCGTTACCTCTGTGACGACGCCGAGCGTCCCTTCACTGCCGACGAAGATATCCTTGAGACTGTAGCCGGCCGACGTCTTGACCACGTTCCTGCCGCAATCGACGATCCGCCCGTCGGCAGTGACCACCTCGAGTCGACGGACGTGATCTCGCGTCTCGCCGTAGCGGACCGCGTTGAAACCGCTCGCGTTGGTCGCGACCATTCCCCCGATAGTCGCCACGTCCCCGCTCGAAATCCCCGGGGCGAACCGCAATCCCTTCGCGGCCAGCCGCTCGTTCAGGTCGTCGTAGACCACCCCCGCACCGACAGTCGCCTGAAGGTCGGCGGGTGAGACGTCGACGTGGCCGATGTCGGCCGTGCTGAGGACGATTCCGCCTGCAGTGGGTATCGCGTTGCCCTCGAGTCCAGAGCCGCCGGACCGTGGTGTGACGGGGATGCCCCGACCGTTAGCCCCCTCGAGCACGGCCGCGACCTCCTCGGTCGTGGCCGGCCAGACGACGGCGTCGGGGATTCGACCCTCGTGGGGACTCTCGTCGGTCGCGTACTGCTCGCGAACGCTCTCCGCGTGCGCCACTCGGCCATCCACGATGACGTCGTCGAGAAACGCGCAGTCGTACTCCCGTAGCATGACACAGTGTGGTGTGCGTGTCAATATAAACCTCACCGGCCCGACCTCTCGACAGGGTGGCTCCTCGACGGCGGCTCCGAACCGATAGCGGACACAGTACGCGTGCGCCGGCTCTCTCGCCTGCGAGTACCATTATATATCTGGCGTCTCACGTTGGGTTCATGTATCGAATCGTTATCCCGGTTGACGACGACGAGACACGTGCAACGGCCGCAGCGAGGTTCGTGACCGCACTCGGTGACGAGTCGGGCTTGGACGCGGACCTCGGTGACGTCTCGGTGTCGATCGTCAACGTGTTCAAGGAGTTTCAAGCGATCGACGACGGTGGTAACGTTCGGTCGAAAGACCTCTACGACGAGACGGAGTTCCCGGAGTCGGCCGTCGTCGTCCGTGACCGTCTCGAGGAGGCCGGTGTCGCGGCCGAACTCGTACGCCGTCACGGTGACCCTGCGGACGAGATCGTCGACTACGCCGAGTCCATCGACGCCGACGTCGTCGTCGTCTCCGGCCGGGATCGGTCGCCGGTCGGAAAGGCCGTGTTCGGAAGCGTCACGCAGGACGTTATCCTCAAATCCCAACGACCGGTGACGATCGTCTGAGAGTGGCGGTGGCTCCGCCCCAGCGGTCGCGGCGAGGTCGGTCGCTCAGTGAACCACTCGCCGAGGGTCTGGTCGATATCGCTCCTGTTGTCGACGCGACCGGGGGAACGTAGCTGCGCCCCCCACCCCCGTAATCCGTTCATCGCTGTCGGTCTCCCGGTAAAAATTCGCCAGGGGACGTCAGAATCCGATCGCGGTGCCGTCCTTCCGTGGGTCGGTCCCCCCCGAGAGGATCCCATCGGTATTGCGAGCGATCTGCCCACCACCGAAGTGCGGCGGCGGCATGACGCGGACGTCGTGGCCCCGGCGTGCGAGTTTCGAGAGCAACGCGCCGTCGAAGCGCCCCTCGACCGCGAGTCGACCGTCTACCTGGTACCGCCAGCGCGGGTAGTCGAGCGCCGCCTGGATCGACATCCCATCGTCGATGACGTTCATCAACACCTGTAGATGGCCCTGAGGTTGCATGTATCCGCCCATAACGCCGAAGGCGGCCCAGTCGTCTTCGCCGAGACGGGCGATACCGGGTATGAGCGTGTGAAACGGTCGCTTTCCACGGCCGTACCGGTTTGGATGGTCGGGGTCGAGCGAGAACGAACTGCCGCGGTTCTGGAGCGCGATGCCGGTGTCGCCGGCGACGACGCCGCTACCGAAGTCCTTGAACCGGGAGTTGATGTACGAAACGACGTTCCCGTCCTCGTCGGCGACAGTCAACAGGACCGTATCGGCTCCTTCGGCACGGTCGTTCGGGAACCCGACGTCGACGTCGTCCGTCGCGTCCGGACCGACCTCGGACGCACGGTCGGCCGCGTACGATTTCGACGCGAGCGCCGGTGCGCCCGCGAACTCGGGGTCGGTGACGTGATAGATACCGTCGGTCAGCGCGCGCTTGGTCGCCTCGGCCGCTAGGTGGAGCCGTTCGGGCGAGTCTGCTCGATGTTCGCCCGCGCCGAGCGCCTCTGCGATGTTGAGCGCCTCGAGCGCGACGAGACCCTGGTTGTTCGGCGGGAGTTCGTAGATCGTGGCGCCGTTGTACGTCGTGCTGATCGGCTCGACGAACTCCGCGTCGAACGACGCGAGGTCCTCGTGGGAGAGGAAGCCACCCTGCGACTGGATCTCCTCGACGATGGCGTCCCCGACGTCGCCCTCGTAGACGACGTCCGCGCCCTCGTCGGCGATGCGCTGCATCGTCTCGCCGAGTTTAGACAGCCGAACGCGCTCGCCGACGGCCGGCGCGCGGCCGTCCGTGAGGTACGCTGCCCGCGCGTTCTCGCCCCGAAGGACGTCCGTGGCTTCGGCCCACTGGGCGGCGATGATCTCCGAGACGGGAAACCCCTCCGTCGCGTATCGGATCGCCGGTTCGAGCGCTCGTTCGAGGCTCAGTTCCCCCAGTTCCTCGATCGTTCGTTCCCACCCACGAGCGGTTCCGGGAACGGTTACCGTGAGGGGACCGTACTCTGGCATACGTGCGTCCTTGGGTTCGACGTCGCTCTGCTGGGCGACGCGGTGTCGGACGTCGTCGAGCGTCGCCGTCGTGGGTGCGCCGCCACAGCTCCGAAGTGCCCCGACGTCGCCGTCGGCCGTTCTGTAGAGAGCGAAGACATCGCCGCCCAGTCCGGTCGACGTGGGTTCGACGACGTTCAGTACCGCTGCGGTGGTGACCGCCGCGTCGAACGCGTTGCCGCCATCGCGAAGCACTTCCAGGCCCGCTTCCGCGGCCAGTGGCTGACTCGTCGCGACGACACCGCGAGTCGCGTACACCGTCGATCGGCGCGAGGTAAACTGGTCCAGATCCGGTTGCCCTTGCATACGTATCGATTATCGGAACGTCACTAAAGCGTTCGTACCCCGACCACGAACTGCCGACCGGACCGGTTTACTGTAGCACGTATGTACTGTCGAGAGACGCGGTCGGCTCCGGTGTCGTCATCGGTTCGTACCCGCCATACCTACGGGAGGCTGGTCTGTCGGTTCAGTTCGTCGCTCATGGCGGTCGGAGACGCGCCCGGCGGACGAAGCGCTACACGTCGATCGAGTACGGCGGACGTGACAGTACTACGACGAACGGAGTAAGAACAGGTAATGCAACGTTCGGTCGTCATACATATCGCTCGCGGAGGTGTCTGCGATATGTACGGGGTTTCGGGCCACATGTGAACACTATCGAACGTCCGACGGGTCCTGCAAAAATTATAAATACCGGTGTCCGTATCATGAATAACGATGTTTGATAGCGAAGGGCAAACACGGAGGGACGTACTGAAGGGTGCCGCTGGTGTCGGGATGTTCTCGCTCGCTGGATGTCTTGGTGGCGGCGGCAATGGAGGCGGTGGCAACGGGAGCGGCGGCAATGGGAGTGGCGGGGGCGGAGGCGGAGGCGGTGGCAGTGGTCCGGTCCAGATGACGGTCGGTTCCTCGTCCTCGGGGTCGTCGACGTACGGGAACTCACAGGCGATTCAGCGGGTCGTCAGTCAACAGTCCGATTACCTCAGTTTCATCACCCAGGACGCGGGTGGTGACCCACAGTCGATTCGATTGTATGCAGACGGGGAGATCAACTCGTACTCCGCGGGGAACTACATCATGAATCAGGCGCTCACCGACACGGGGCCGTTCGAGGACGATTCGGTGTCCGAGTTCCCCCAGCTCGGGTTCGGTCACCTCTCGCTGAACCTGTACTGGATGGCTCTGGAGGACAGCGACATCCAGACGACTGACGACCTCCCCGGACGTGACGTGTACTGTCTCCCCGCCAGTTGGGGGTTGCGCGCGATGACCGAGGAGATGTACCAGGGCGCCGGCCTCTGGGAGGGTCTCTCGGAGAACGTGGTCAACGTCGAAACCTCACAGGCCGCGAGTGCGCTCGCCGAGGGACGCGCCGAGGCGTTCATCGTGTACACCTCGAACTTCACGCAACTCCCCTCCTGGGCGACGGAGATCGATTCACGCGTCGACGTGAGGCCCATCGAGATGACCGACGAGTACGTGCAGGCGGCGGAGGACTTCGCCGGCGCGGGTTACGCGGAGATCGACGAGTACGGCGGCTGGGAGCAGGACGTCGAGAGCGACTTCACGAAACACACCTGGACCGAAACGTATCCCTACTACTTCAGTCCGGAGCTTTCGGCCGACGCCGTCTACGACCTGATGGAGGTCTGCCACAACAACTACGAATCGATGCAGGAGGCGAACCCGACGATTTTGGATTGGTCTGACCCGGAGAACTTCACGTTCGCACTCGTCCACACCGACGAGATCCCCATCCATCCGGGAGCGGCCGACTGGTACGAGGAGAACGACGTCTGGGACGACAGCTGGACACGCGGTGACGAGTAAGCGCGGTCAGATCAGCCACCAATCTCTGGACAATGGTATATTCCACAGCAAACAAAAGCAGACTAGATATCGCCAACGACATCGTCACTGGATTAGCTATCCTGACCTGGTTCTGGATCCTGTACTACGCGTTCACACAAGGAATCCAGCGGATTCTGTTCACCGTCACGTTTCTCGGGTCGATCATGCTCGTCTACCTCGGAAACGAGCTCATCGAGGCGTACGAAGACGGGGACAGACTGAACTTGGTCGGTCTGGCCCTCTCGACGATCGTCACCGCCGTAACGACGGGATACATGATCGTGTTCTACCGGCCGCTGTTGCGTGTTCGCGTTGGTACGGCGTTGCCTCGTGAGTACGTGATCGCCGCTGCGTTCCTGCTGGTGATCCTGTACCTGTCGTACCGTGCCTACGGAGCGACGTTCCTGGCAGTGATCGTCGGCGTGATGCTGTACGGGCTCTACGGCAACCTCGCGCCGGGAATCCTGCGCCACGCGGGGTTCAGCTTCAATCGGATGTTGAACATCATGGTCCTCGACTTCCAGGGCGTCTACGGCTCCATATCGAGGATTATCGCAACCTGGGTCGCACTGTTCCTGTTGTACGCAGGGTTGATGCGCGGCTTCGGCGCGTTCGATCTCATCATGCGGATCGGCCTCCGGTCGGCGAAATACCTCCGGTCGGGCGTCGCCCTCTCGGCTGTGACCTCGAGTATCATCATCGGTTCGATCACCGGGAGTCAGGCGGCCAACACGGCGATCACCGGTTCGTTCACGATTCCACTGATGAAAGAGACGGGGATGAAGGGGGAGACGGCGGGGGGCATCGAGTCCGTCGCCTCGACGGGCGGCCAGATCATGCCGCCGATCATGGGTGCGGCAGCGTTCGTCATGGCCTCGCTACTCGGTATTACGTACCTCGAAGTCATCGTCGCCGGCATCATCCCGGCGATGATCTTCTATGGCGCCGTCACGATAGCCGTTCATTACAAGGGTATCGGACAGATCCAGGGAGGTACGGACAAGATCGACGTCGAGAGCCAGTTCGACGAACGCATGTCGCAAAAGGAGTTCACGCTCCAGTGCCTCCGGTTCGGGATCCCGTTCGCAGTCCTCGTCTACATACTGGGCGTCCTCCAGTATACGGTCCTCACAGCCGCTCTGTACACGATCATCGTGATGTTCGTCACGGGGTTCGGCTTCCCCTTGATACGGACGGCGGTGGAACGTGGAGACCTCCAAGCCGAGTTCGTCGGGTTGCTCGGCGACGCCGCGAATGGATTCCGGGAGGGTGCGATGATCCTCGCACCGATCGCCATCATCATCGCCGCGATCAACGGTGTTGTCGACGTGTTCACCGCGTCCGGTATTCCGGGGATCCTCTCGCTCGCGTTGCTCGACCTCTCCGGCGGGGTCATGCTCACAGCCGTCGTCCTCGCGATGATCATCTCGATCGTCCTGGGGATGGGCATGCCCACCGTCGCGGCGTACGTCATCGTGGCGGCACTCATCGCGCCAGCGCTGGTCCAGCAGTTCCTGGTCCCCGACCTCGCCGCGCACTTCTTCGTGCTGTACGCCGCGATCCTCTCGGGGCTGACTCCCCCAATCGCGATCGCAGTCGTCGTCGCGACGGGAATCGCCGACAGCGGCTTCTGGCGAACGGCTTACGAGGCGCTGAAGATCTCCGCCCCGATCTACGTTCTGCCGTTCGCGTTCATCTACAACCCCGAACTCGTCGTCGGGGGCTTCGGACTCGAGACGTTCCTCTCCGGTGTTATCGCCCTGTTGGGGGCACTGGGGATCTCCCACGGGCTCAACTACTACGGGAGGTTCTTCCACGGGAGTCCCGTCGTCGAGTACCCCGTCAGGGGCGTCTTCTTCGTGCTCGGGCTGCTCGCCATGGTCTACCCCGGCGAGATGGTCCGTGTGGGCTGTATCGTGGCCATCCTCGGACTGATGGCGGTCCAGCTCCAGAGACCGATTCGCGAGCGACTCAGCCGTGAGTCCGCGACCGACTCGGTCAGAACCGCCAAAGACTAATCCCTGTGTGAACCGTTCGACGCCTGTCTGTCTCGGGCGGCTATCACTCCTCGAGCAGTCGTGCGACGAAAAACGGATACGGCTCGAGCCAGCCGCGGTCGTAGTCGGCGTCGTACTCGACGGCCTCGAGTCCGACTCGGGCCCCGATCTCCAGGCCCGCGTACGACTCGTCGAACGGCGCGAGAAGCTTCGGCCCGTCGTCGAGGTCGACGATGCCAAGGACGATCTCGTCGTCGAACGCCGGGGCCGTGGCGTGTGTTCGCGTAAACGAGAACACGGTACCGTGCCCCGTCGTCTCCAACCAGTCCACATCGGTCGAGTGACACAGCGGACAGATCGGACCCGGCGGGAAGAATCGCTCCTCACACTGGTCGCAGGCGTGCACCAGAAACCGATCGTTTCGGAGGGCCTCCCAGAACGGCCGCGTATACGGCTCCACGGTCAGACCCCTCTCTCGAAGACGGTCGCAGTGACGCCATTTAGGTGTCCGTGCTCTGCGGTCGCGAGAGCACGTTCCGCGTCGGGTACCTGGTTCGATGCCGTGCCGCGAAGTTGCTCGACTGCCCCGACGTAGTTGAGTAGCGGCGTCACCATCGGGGGATGTCCCCGTCCGAGACAACCCCCGGATGGACTTATCGGGATCTCACCGTCGGGTGCCGTCCGTCCCTCGAGGCAGGCCTCGACGCCTTCCCCGCGGTCGACGAGACCGAGTTCTTCCGTGACGATCGCTTCGATGTGCGGGAACGGAGCGTACGGTTCGAAGAGATCGATCTCGGCGAGTTCGATTTCGGCACGGGCGACCGCTCCGGCCGCCGCGTGCCTGACGGCGGGCAGTTCCGTGACGTCGGTGTCTCGACTCATGAGGAAGTGACTCGGTGCGTGGTGGTAGCCGGTACCCGTGACGGCTATCGACGACTCTTCGTCGGCGGCGGCTGCCGTAAGGAGTATCGCAACCGCACCGTCGCAAGGAGCCGGACAGTCGAACAGACGGATCGGGTCGGCGATCGGTCGTGCCTCGAGTACCTCCGTCCGACTCACGCCCTCGGCAAAGAGCGAGTTTGGGTTCGAAGCGCCGTTCGCGCGATTCTTCACGACGATTTCGGCGAGATCCTCGCGATCGACGTCGTACTCGTAGATGTACCGTTGCATGCTCTGGGCATAGGCGGCCGGCACGGTCATTCCGATCGGAGATTCGAACTCGGCATCGAACGACTTCAGGATGTACTCGAAGTACGGTCCCGTTGTCTCGACGATCGAGTTTCGCTCGACCGCCAACACGAGCGCCGTCTCGACGGTTCCGTCGCGAACGTCAGAAACGGCCGCGTGAAACGCGTTCCCACCGCTTGAGCCTCCTGTCGAGACCTCGAGGGATCGATTCACGTCGAGCCCGAGTAGGTGCAACAGATACGTCGAAAAGAATCCCTGAGGCGTCCACGGTCGCGGAGCGGGCATGTACAGCCCGTCGACGGCGTCGAGTTCCAGAGATGTGCCTTCGAGAGCGTCTCGAACCGTGGTCAGTGCGAGATCGCGCTCGGGTATCTCGTACGTTCCGTTCGGTACGGCTCCGAACCCCGCAACGACGGGGGTGATATCTGTAGACATGCTATATGGCATCATTCGGGAGACGACCGTATACGTTTGCATCGACTGGCCCCCGGCCGACCGACTGCTCCATCGTCGTACTGTCCAGCCGAACGAAGTCGAACGACGGTGGATACCGCGGCGAACGCAGGACGAGTTTCCAGACGTCAATTCCGAATACGGCCGACTCACGGTGGGGAGACGTCGCTACTCGCGAATCTAGCGACTCGATACTGGCTCGTCGCCGTTCTGGCGACCGAAATAGTGCAGTCGTACCCTCCGTTAGAAGCCCGATAGCCGTCGATGCAGGTCGAGTGCGGCGACCACGTCCGGTGGCTCGTCTCGGGCTGCAAAGACCATCGCATCCGCGATCGTTCCCGGGTCGGTCACCCCGTGGGAGTCGAACCGCTCCCCGGAGACTGTGTCCGGTACTCGTTCCCGAATTCCGTCCGGTCCTCGGACGGGTCGATCACGTGACGCCGTCCTTTTCAGACCCAACCGACCCCGCGAGACCGTGCGCGAAGCCTCGAGTCCACCGCTCCGTCGCCGCATCCACCGCGCGCTCGTCTAACTCCGTCGCGGACCTCGTCGGTAGCAGTTCGAGGGGTCAGACGTTCGAACCTCGCAGTCCGGCGTAACGTAACAGGAAGACAGGATGTGAGGACGTTTCGAGTAGTGTCACAATCCATAGAACACCGACAGGATGTCTATCGGTATTATTAGTCAAAAGGCCACTGAATCACCCAATATTCGTTAGGTAGTACAGGCCAGTCCATATAGACTGTCGATTCGAACCCCAAATCTGGAATTTGCTGGCCGAACGTCTGGTACCGTCGCGGACTATCGTAGTAGTGGACAACAAATACAAGTCACTGGCGGATACTCAGCCGACTGTCCCCCCTCGAGTCGTGAAACAGGCCGACTCGTATCTTCGGCGTCCGAAACCACGTCTCGATCGGACTTCGCCCGATGTCGTCGAGCCGGCCGGCCGAGCCTAATCGAGTACATGCAGTCCGATTGCCGAAGATATCTGCCAGAAGCACTGTGTTCGAACAGTCGTGTTTCTCGATTACTTCGTGGGGGAATACACCCTCTGAATCGATTCCATGTCACTCGAATCCGGCGACTCCAGAATCAACGTCGTGACGAGGCAAATTGTGTCTCGTACCCAAGATTGCCTCGGCGTCGATCTCGACAGTGGTCCCGTCGGCAGCGACTCGATGTACCATCGGTAAATTACGTGAAACGAGCGTTTCTCGCCGAGTGTCCGGAGAACCGCCGTTGTTTCTCGAAGCGAACGTCCCGCCGCGCGAGGGCGGACGGCGAACGCACCGACGGGTGTCGACCTCTACAGGTTCACCCACTATTCCTCAGGGTCCACGTCTGAGCCTCGCTGAGCAGGTCTGGGAGCGACACGGTGAGTTCACTCGACGACGTGCTCGTTCCTCGACCCGGCTCAACTAGCCCGTGCCACGTACCCGGTGGTGCTACACCACCTCAAATAACACATATAGTGTTGTTATCGGTTCCCCGTCAGTGACCCCGCTCCACCGCCGTATTCGGGCTTCGTCAAACCGAGTAGCGGGCGCTCGAATTCGCCTCTGGACACTACTGTCGTCAAGCGGTTGAGAAGCGAGCAGGTAGTGAGTGGCGTCGCTCGGGTCGCCGCGAAACGTACTCGGCCGTAGGTTCACAGCGATGTGTTCCACCGTGTCCGGAACCACCGACCAGCACGTCCCCGACCAGCGTGCGAAGCGTGTAGGTGCTCATCACGTCGACAGACGCGTACGCCGACGACACCGTCGTCAGGTACGCCGGTTCCTCGGCATCGAACCTGCGAAGCCAGTGCGGCGAAGTTGTGGTCAGTCTCGGCACCCTCGATCAGTTCCGGCACACGTGAACCGATCGTCGAATCGGAGCACGGTGCTACAGTTGTCGTCCACACACCGCCGTGTCGGGTTCTACTTCGTGGCTATCGACGTCTCGAGTTCGTCGACGGCGTCCTGGAGCAGGTCGGCGAGTTCCTCGTCGGGGGGGAGCCGATACGGTGGGCCGGAGACGTCCAGAGACCCGAATACGCCACCATCCGGGTCGTCGACCGGGACGGCCACCGAACGGAGTCCTTCCAGCGCCTCCTGGTCGTTGACAGCGTACCCACGCTCTCGCGTCCGCGCGAGCTCGGCACGGAGTTCGTCCCGGTCGACGATGGTGTTGTCCGTCTCCCGTGGCAGGCTCCATCGGTCGAGGACCGCTTCGCGCCGGTCCTCGGCGAACTCGGCGAGCATCGCCTTGCCGCTCGCCGAGTTGTGCATGTAGAAGTAGCGGCCGACCTGATACCCTTCGCTCGCGGGGTTGTTGGTCTCGTCGAAGAGGATGATGCTGCGTCCGTTCTCCTCGACGGCGAAGTTGACCTCCTCGTTCGTCACGTTCGCGAGTTCGAACGCCTTCTCTTTCGCTAACCGGTATCGGTCGTCGCGGTAGCGAGCGATCTCCCCAAGGTGGAAAAGCTTGAGGCCGAGGAGGTATTCGTCGCCGGCCTTCGTGACGTACCCGAACCTCTCCAGGGTGTTGAGGTGCGTGTAAAGCGTACTCGAGGAGAGGTCCATGTGGTCGGCGATCTCCGAGAGCGTCGCACTGCCGAGGTCCTCGATAGCGTCGACGATGCGTAGCGACATCGCCGTGGTCTTTCGCCACTCGCCACCGTTTACGCGTTCCATACCTACGTCTCCCCGGCGAACCCCTTAAGTCTGCGTCCACTCGACGAAATCCCCAGCATGGGGAGAACGATTGCGGAGGAATCGATACAAATACAGATGTATTGGCGAGGTATCCCCGAGAATGGTCGGAGAATGAAAATATCGTGTCGGGCGACCCCGTCTGTCACCTGATCGGAGAGCCCGGTCGGGTCACGCTGCCCGGCCGAGCGGCGAGTTCTTCCCCACATCTCGAATCGTGTCGCGTGTGGCGGACTCGAAAGCGCTGTCCCGGCCACCAGTATCTATAAATCGCAGCGAGCGGATAGCACGACCATCGGTACTTCCAGATCGGGACATCGACCGGCCCCGATCGGACGGTACCTGTTCCCTCAGGAGAACTATGTCCATCGAATTCGAGGCCATCCAGCGAGCGCAGGACCGCATCGACGACGAATCGGTTGCGAGAGAAACGCCGATAGAGACGAGCCGGACGCTGGACACCGACACCGACGCCCGGGTGTTCCTCAAGATGGAACACCTCCAGCGAACGGGCTCGTTCAAGACCAGGGGAGCCTACAACAAACTCGTCCGGGTCGAAGAAGACGGCCGACCGACGGTCGAGCGGGCGGTTGCCGCCAGCGCTGGCAACCACGCCCAGGGCGTCGCGCTCGCCGCCGCGAAAACCGGCCTCGACGCCACTATCGTCATGCCGACGAACGCGCCACAGTCGAAGGTCGACGCGACGCGCGGGTACGGCGCCGACGTCGAACTCCACGGCCAGCACTTCCAGGCGGCAATGGACCACGCCCGGTCACTGGTCGACGACGACGCCGTCTTCGTCCACGCGTACGACGACCCCGACATCGTCGCCGGCCAGGGAACGCTCGGCCTCGAGATTCTCGACCAGGTCCCGGACGTCGACACGGTCGTCGTACCGATCGGCGGCGGCGGACTCGTCGGCGGCGTCTCGAAAGCCCTCGCGGAACGAGCGCCGTCCGTGCGCGTCGTCGGCGTCCAGGCCGACGACGCGGCGACCGTCCCGCAGAGTCTCCAGAAGGGTGCCCCCCAGACGATCGACTCGGTCCAGACGATCGCCGACGGAATCGCGACGGGCGGCATCTCGGAACTCACGTACGACCTCATCGACCAGTACGTCGACGAGGTAGTGACGGTCTCGGACACGGAGATCGCACACAGCATCCGCTATCTCCTCGAACGAACCAAACAGATGGTCGAAGGCGCGGGCGCCGCGACCGTCGCAGCGCTGTTGAGCGACAAGGTCGACGTCACCGACGAGACGGTGGTCCCGGTGCTCAGCGGGGGGAACCTCAGCGCGACGATGCTCCAGCGGACGCTCACACACGAACTCACCTACCGGCAGCAACTCGTGCAGCTCCGAGTCCGAATCGTCGACGAACCGGGGAGGATGGGGGACATTTCGAGCATCATCGCCGACGAGAACGCCAACATCCGAACCGTCAATCACGAGCGTGCCGTCGAAGAACTGAAAGTCGGCGAAGCGTACCTCGACATCCGAATGGAGACCAGCGGCGACCGACACACCCACCGCATCGTCGGAGCGATCGAAAGTGCGGGCTACGACGTCACCCGCCTCAACTGACGTGCGACGCGTCGCTCGCGGACGGACCAGAGAGTTCGCGTCGCTACCCAGTGTGAACGCGACTCGGCCGGGATTGCCCCCCACGAAAAGCTATATACCGTTCCAGAGGAGTATCCAAAGCGTGTCGACCAGAAAGCCACCTCTCTACGAGAAGCATTTGCAGTCCGGTGCCGACTTCACCGACTTCGGCGGCTGGGACATGCCGGTCTCGTTCGACTCGATCCGGACCGAGCACGCGGCGGTCCGCGACTCGGTCGGGATTTTCGACGTCAGCCACATGGGCGAAGTCACGGTCGGCGGACCGGACGCCGCAGAACTGATGAACCGACTCACGACCAACGACGTGACCGAACTGGACCCGGGTGACGCCCAGTACGCCTGTATCCTCTCCGAGGACGGGACGCTCATCGACGATACCGTCGTCTACTTCCAGCCCGACGGCGAAGAGTACCTCTTCGTTCCCAACGCCGGGAACGACGAGGCGATGGCCGACCGCTGGACCGACCACGCGGGGGCGCACGACCTCGAGGCGACCGTCACGAACCGAACCGGAGAACTCGGGATGGCAGCCGTCCAGGGTCCGGACGCGGTCGAAACCGTCCAGACGGCCGCGACCGGCTCCCTCGAGGACGTGTCCCGGTTCAGCGCGCGCGACACGACGATCAACGGCGCCGACTGCCTCGCCGCCCGAACCGGTTACACCGGTGAGGACGGCTTCGAGTTGCTCTTCGACGCCGACGACTCCGAAGCGGTCTGGGAAGCGTTCGCCGACGTCCAGCCCTGCGGGCTCGGTGCGCGTGACACGCTCAGACTGGACGCTGGACTGCTGTTGTCCGGGCAGGACTTCCACCCCGAGGACGAACCGCGGACGCCCTACGAGGCGCGGCTGGGTTTCGTGGTCGACGATTCGAAGCCGTTCTTTGTCGGTCAGGCGGCGCTTCAGGATGCCGCCGACCCGGAGGAGCTACTCGTCGGTCTGGAACTGGACGAGCGCGCCGTTCCCCGTCACGGATATCCGATTCTGCACGACGGCGAACAGCTCGGCCACGTGACCAGCGGGACGATGAGCCCGACGCTCGAGGTTCCGATCGCCCTCGGCTACGTGGACGCCGCGTACGCCGACGAGGGGACCTCACTGGCCGTCGAAATACGCGACCGGGCGGCGGCAGCGACGGTCGTCAGCCACCGGTTCCTCCAGGAGTACCGCGATTGAACGACCAGCGACCCACGATACCCACCGATGACATTTGACGCACCCGACGGACTGTACTACACCGAATCGCACGAGTGGATCGACCCGGACGGCAACACGGCGAGAATCGGCATCACCGACTTCGCACAGGACGAACTCGGCGACATCGTCTTCGTAGAACTGCCAGCGACCGACACCGAACTCGACGCAGGCGACGAACTCGCGGTCATCGAGAGTATCAAGGCCGTATCCGACGTCTACACGCCGGTTGCCGGGGTCGTCGTCGCCGGCAACGAGGCGGTCGGAGCCGAGCCCGAACTCGTCAACGACGACCCGTACGGCGACGGCTGGCTGATCGAAGTGGAGGTCGACGAGGATCTCGACACGGACTCGCTCCTGTCGGCCGCCGAGTACCGCGACCAGATCGAGTAACCGCCCGAGAGACCAACAATGTCACAGCAAATCCAGAACACGGGAAGCGAGCGTCGGTCCGAAGGCAGCCCGTACGCACCACACACGGCCGCGGACGTCGAAGCGATGCTCGACGCCATCGGCGCCGAATCCGTCGACGACCTGTTCGACGTTCCGCCATCCGTTCGGTTCGACGGCTCGTTCGGGATCGAGGCGTCGTCGGAGCAGGCGGTCGTCCGTGACGTCTCGGACACGCTCGCACAGAACGAACAGCTCACCGAGTTTCTCGGACGGGGCCGGTACAATCACTACGTGCCCTCCGCCGTCGACGACCTCTCGTCGCGTTCGGAGTTCCTCACCTCCTACACGCAGTACCAGCCCGAGGTCGCGCAGGGCTTCCTGCAGGCGCTGTTCGAGTACCAGTCGATGCTCGTCGAACTCACCGGCCTCGAGGTCGCGAACTGCTCGATGTACGACGCGGCGACGGCGCTGGGAGAGGCGGCACTGCTCGCCGCTCGTGTCCGCTCGACGAGCGGTTCGCAGGTGCTGGTCTCGGACCTCGTTCGCGAGGAGCGGCTGTCGGTCCTCGAGAACTACCTCATCGGGAACGACATGACGGTTGCGACGTACCCGGCGGAGGACGGAATCACCGAGCAGGCGACCCTCGCCGACCACGTCACCGACGAGACGGTGATGGTGTACGCCGAGAACCCCACGGCTATCGGTACCATCCAGGAGGACCTCGCGGCGGTCGGCGACATCGCCGACGAGCACGACGCGCTGTTCTGTCTGGGGACAGACCCGGTCGCGCTCGCGCTGCTCGAAGAGCCGGCCGCCGTCGGCGCGGACGTCGTCGTCGGGGACGCGAGCGTCCTGGGACTGTCGCCGGCCTACGGACTGGGGCTCGGACTGTTCGCGACTCGGGAGGACTACCTGCGACAGGTTCCGGGTCGGCTGGTCGGCGCCAGCGAGGACACGGACGACAGGCGCGCGTACACGTTGACGCTGCAGACCCGAGAACAACACATCCGAAGGGAGCGCGCGACGTCGAACATCTGCACGAACCAGGCGTGGGTCGCGTTGCGGACCGCGATGCACGTCGCCTGGCTCGGCGCGACCGGGCTGGTCGGTCTGGCCGAGGAGTGCGTCCAACTCCCGCGCGAACTGGCCGCCGAGGTCGACGACATCGAAGGTGTCACTGCACCGGTCTACGACCGTCACCACTTCCGCGAGTTCCTGATGGAGACGCACCGGGACGCCGAGCAGGTCGCCGACGACCTCGAGGCCGAGGGGTTCGCGGTGCACGCCGTCGACGAACACCGCATACAGGTCTGTGTCACCGACGCGAACCGTCACGAGCGCAGCGAGTTCGTGGACGCCGTCGAGGAGGTGGTCGCCTGATGCAGCGCTACGAACAGGCCGTCTGGAGCGAGACGGACGGTCCCCGGTACGAGCCCTTGCTCGCGGAGAAGAACGAACGGACAGTCGGCGTCCAGGAGCGGTCGTCGCTGCCCGACGACGTGACGCGAGACTCCGTGACGCTTCCGGAACTCTCGGAGCCCGAGCTCGCGCGCCACTACACGCGGCTCTCCCAGATGAACTACGGCGTCGAGAACGGACCGTTCCCGCTGGGGTCGTGTACGATGAAGTACAACCCGAAGTTCACCGAGGACCTCGCCGCACTTCCCGACGCGGCTGTGCATCCGGACCGGTCGGCCGGGAGCACGCAGGGCACGCTCGCGGTGTACGCGAAGCTGCAGGACTACCTGGGCCGGATCGGCGGGATGGACGCGGTCACGCTCCAGCCCCCGGCGGGCGCCGCCGGCGAGTTCACGGGCATCCTCGTCGCCAGGGCGTACCACGAGCACAACGGCGAGGGGGACCGCAGCGAAGTGATCGTGCCCGCGAGCGCCCACGGGACGAACTTCGCGAGCGCGGTGATGGCGGGGTACGAGGTGGTCGAACTCTCGCCGGGCGACGACGGACGGGTCGACCTCGACGCGCTGGAGGCCGCCGTCGGTGAGGACACGGCGGCGCTGATGCTCACGAACCCGAACACGCTCGGGCTGTTCGAGCGCGACATCGAGCAGATCGCCGAGCTCGTTCACGACGCCGGCGGCCTGCTCTACTACGACGGCGCGAACCTCAACGCCCTGCTGGGGCAGGCCCGGCCTGGCGACATGGGCTTCGACGTCATGCACTTCAACCTCCACAAGACGTTCGCGACACCCCACGGCGGTGGCGGGCCAGGTGCCGGACCGATCGGCGTCACCGAGGAGTTAGCCGACTTCCTCCCCGCACCGCAGGTCCGGGACGACGGCGGCGAGTACGAGCTGTACGAGCCGGCACACTCCGTCGGGAAGGTTCACGGCGCGATGGGGAACTGGCTCGTCCTGCTGAAAGCCTACGCGTACATCGAACGGCTCGGCGACCACGGGCTGGCGGACACGAGCTCGAAAGCGGTGCTGAACGCGAACTACCTCGAGTCACAGGTCGACCTGGACGTTCCGTTCGGTCCGTTTCACCACGAGTTCGTCGCCAGCGCCGGCGACCAGGACGCCGCCGACTTCGCGAAGCGGATGCTTGACTACGGCGTCCATCCGCCCACGACGAAGTGGCCGGAGATCGTCTCCGAGGCGCTCATGACTGAACCGACAGAACTGGAGAGCAAGGATACCCTCGACCAGCTCGCTGAAGCGTTCAACGCGGTGGCCGACGAGGACGAGCAGTCGCTGTCGACAGCGCCGGAATCGACGGCAGCCAGTCGTATCGACCAGACGAATGCTGCCCGGAATCCGCGGCTGTCCTGGCACGACCTCGAGTGACGCGGCAGGCCGGGCGACCGGTCGTGACCGGGGCAGTGCCCGACGCAGCCCGCCGGTAGTACCGCGGCTATTCTGACTAGCGAGGCCGCGACGGGGAAGAATTAACACGCGGCGGCCGAGAGTGTTTCGGGAGGACAGCACACCCATGCTAGAGACAGATGTACTCGTCATCGGTGGCGGTCCCGCGGGCTACGTGGCGGCCATCCGCGCGGGACAGCTCGGCAGAACGGTCACGCTCGTCGATCGGAGCGGCGTCGGCGGGACGTGTCTGAATCACGGCTGCATCCCCTCGAAGGCGCTCATCGACGCGGCCGACGACGTTCACTCGATTCGGAACGGAAGGGACCGCGGCATCGAGGCGGACGTCGAAGTGGACTTCGAGGGGCTCGTGGACTGGAAGGATCGCGTCGTGCGCCGGCTCACGAAGGGGGTCGAGAAGCTCTGTCAGGCCAACGGCGTGACGCTGCGCGAGGGGACGGCGCGGTTCGTCGGCGACCACCGCGCGGAAATCCGGACGGACGGAAGCGGCGACTCGGAGACGGTCGCGTTCGACCGCGCGATCGTCGCCACGGGGAGTAGGCCGATCGAACTTCCGGGGTTCTCGTTCGACGACGAGCCGATTCTGGACGCGAAGGCGGCCCTGAATCTCGATGAGGTCCCCGACGAACTGGTAGTCGTCGGCGCAGGCTACATCGGGATGGAGCTGTCGACGATGTTCGCCAAGCTCGGAACGGACGTGGTCGTCGTCGAGCTGCTGGACGAACCGCTGCCGCGGTACGCGGACGACGTGACTCAGCCGGTGGCGAAGCGCGCGGCGGCGCTCGGGCTGTCGTTCCGGTTCGGTCGCGTCGCGTCGAACTGGGAGCGAGTCGACGACGGACAGATACGGATCACGACCGAGCCAGCCGAGGACGGAACGGACGAGGACACGGTCGAATCGATCACAGCCGACGAGGTACTGGTGGCAGTCGGCCGCGATCCGGTCTCCGATACGGCCGGCCTCGAGAAGCTCGGCGTCGAGTGCGACGAGAACGGATTCGTCGAGACGGACGAATTCGGTCGGACGAACGTCGACCACGTCTTCGCCGTCGGTGACGTGGCGGGCGAACCGATGCTCGCCCACGAAGGCAGCGCCGCGGGTGTCGTCGCGGCCGAGGCGATCGCGGACGCGGACCCCGACCCGGTCGGCGCAGTCCCGAGTGTCGTGTTCACCGACCCCGAGATCGGGGCCGTCGGGCTGACCGAAGCCGAGGCGCGCGACCGGGGGTACGAACCGACGACCGGTGAGTTCCCGTTCCGCGCGAGCGGCCGCGCGCTGGCGGCCGACGAACGGACCGGGTCTGTGAAGCTCGTCGCGGATGCCGAGTCGGGGGCGATTCTCGGCGGGCGGATCGTCGGTCCGGAGGCGTCCGAGTTGACCGCCGAAATCGGCCTGGCGGTCGAACAGGAACTGACGCTCTCGGACGTCGCGTCGACCGTCCACGCGCATCCCACACTCTCCGAAGCGATCGTGGAAGCGGCCGACTGCGCGCTCGGCCACCCGATTCACACCTTCGCCCGATAACCGCCGCCACCGAGCCACGCCAGCGACGACGAAATGGAGTGTACCAGGGCCGCAATGCAGCAAAACGGCTGTCCGGCGGGCGACTGTTCCACCAACCGTCGCACCCACGTGGTCTCGTTCCGTGGAGGTAGACGTGAGCCCGGAATTCCGTCGCGAGCAGTCCCGTTACCGGCTGGGATCCGACACCGCCGAATCACGCGGCTGCGATTAGTTGACAAAGGATTTTTACGCGAACGGGTGGAAGCGATCACGTATGTTACCGGAGGGTAGACTATCGGCAACGGACCCAGACGTGCACGCTGCGATCCACGGAGAAGAGCGACGGCAGGAGCAGAACCTGGAGATGATCGCGTCGGAGAACCACGTCTCGGAGGCCGTCCTCGAGGCGCAGGGGTCGGTGCTGACCAACAAGTACGCCGAGGGGTATCCGGGAGCGCGATACTACGGTGGCTGCGAACACGTCGATACCGTCGAGCGGTAGCGGTCGACCGGGCGAAAGAGCTCTTCGGTGCCGAGCACGCGAACGTCCAGCCGCACAGCGGGACACAGGCCAACATGGCGGTCTACTTCGCGACGCTGGACCCCGGCGACAGGATCCTCTCGCTCGACCTCACGCACGGCGGGCACCTCTCCCACGGCCATCACGTCAACTTCTCCGGGCAATACTACGAAGTCGAACAGTACGGCGTCGACCCGGAAACCGGATACATCGATTACGATGAACTCGCCGCGCACGCCGAGGAATTCGACCCCGACCTCGTCGTCAGCGGGTCGTCGGCGTACCCCCGGGAGTTCGACTACGAGCGCATCGGCGACGTCGCCGACGCCGTCGACGCGTACCACGTGGCGGACATCGCTCACGTCACGGGACTCATCGCTGGGGGTGTCCACACCAACCCGGTCGGGGACGCCGACTTCGTGACGGCGAGCACACACAAGACGATCCGTGCCGGACGCGGGGGGGTGATCCTCACGACGGACGAGCACGCCGATGCGATCGACAAAGCGATCTTCCCCGGTGCGCAGGGCGGTCCGTTGATGCACAACGTCGCCGGCAAGGCCGCCGGGTTCGGGGAAGCACTCACCGACGAGTTCGACGAGTACGCCGAACAGGTCGTCGCGAACGCGAAAGCCCTCGGCGACGTGTTCACCGACCGGGGCGTGTCACTCGTCAGCGGTGGCACCGACAAACACCTCCTCCTCGTCGACCTGCGCGAGTCCTATCCGGACACGACCGGGAAAGACGCCGAGGAGCGACTCGAGAGCGTCGGGATCACGGTCAACAAGAACACCGTTCCGGGCGAGTCGCGGTCGCCGTTCGTCACCAGCGGCATCCGCGTCGGGACGCCTGCGCTGACCACGCGCGGGTTCACCGAGTCGGAGATGGAGACGGTCGGCGAGTACATCGTCGACCTCCTCGACAATCCGGACGACGACGAGCTGGCCGCGGAGGTCTCGGCTGCCGTGGACAGGCTCTGTGCCGAGCACCCGATCTATGAGTAGTCGTCAGTGGGCCGCCGAACGCCAATGAGCCGAGCACGTAAGCCCGACTGGCTGAAGATGCGGCCGCCGTCCGGCGAACGCTTTACCGACATCAAGCAGTCGCTGCGCGAGCGAGACCTCCACACGGTCTGTGAGGAGGCGAACTGTCCGAACATGGGCGAGTGCTGGTCGGGCCGTAGCGGGCCGGGGACGGCGACGTTCATGCTGATGGGCGACCGGTGTTCGCGGGGCTGCAACTTCTGTGACGTGGAGACCGGCGGCATGGAACCGCTGGATCCCGATGAGCCGACGAACGTCGCAGACGCCGTCGCCGACATCGGCCTCGAGTACGTCGTCCTCACCTCCGTCGACCGCGACGACCTCGACGGCCAGGGCGCCGACCACTTCGCTCGAACCGTTCGCGCGATCAAAGACCGGGACTCCTCGATCCGCGTCGAGTGCTTGATTCCCGACTTTCAGGGGGATTCAACCCTGGTGCGGGGGATTATCGACGCGGGGCCGGACGTGATCGCGCACAACGTCGAGACCGTCGCGCGCCGCCAGTTCCCGGTGCGGGACCGCCGTGCGGGCTACGACCTGTCGCTGTCCGTACTCGACCAGGTGGACCGTGAGTCCGACATCTACACGAAAACCAGCCTCATGCTGGGCGTCGGGGAGTACGACCACGAGGTCTACCAGGCACTATCGGACCTCCGTGAGGTCGGAGTCGATATCGTGACGCTCGGCCAGTATCTCCAACCGTCGCGCAGCCACCTGGCCGTCACCGAGTACGTCCACCCCCAGAAGTTCGAGACGTGGCGCCGCGTCGCCGAGGACGAGTTCGACTTCCGGTACTGCGCGTCCGGCCCGATGGTGCGGTCGTCATACAAAGCCGGCGAACTGTTCGTCGACGCTGTACTCGACGGTGAATCCGTCGAACAGGCACGCGAACGAGCGCGAGCCGAGTCGTGACCGGACCGATGAACCGAACGCGAGAGCGGACACCGGGCCACACGGACCGAAACACCAGAGGTCGGGACCGTCGAGAGTTCCGTGTTTCGAGACGCGTCCATCGCCCTGTTACCGGAACTGGTAGCACGATACTCCACGTAGACGCCACCCCCGAATCGACCGGCCGATACTCGACGCCGAACGCAGCCTCGTGGCCGCTTCGTTGCTGCCGAGGGGGGCCTTCGACGGGTGTTGAACGGCGTGGCGGACGGTATTCGACGAACAACGACGGGTCGGACTGCGGTCGCGGCCGACTATCGTAACCGGTAGTTATATACGTTTATTTTATATAATAGACGAATGCTATGGTATGGAACGGCCTGGTGTCAGTAGCACCAGCGTACATGGACATCGCCAACAGTCGGTGGTTGTGGCTGTCGACGGTGCCGGTCGTGATGGTCGTCCTGTTGCAGGCCGCCATCTTCCTCCGTCGCGCGTGGAAAGACGGGAAAGAGATGGGATTGTCGGACGAGAAACTGAAAACAGGGTTCAAGACGGGCGTAATCTCGGCGATCGGGCCGTCGATCGCGGTGTTAGCTGGAATGCTGGCGTTGATCGCGACGATCGGTGGTCCGGTTGCCTGGATGCGGCTCACGGTGATCGGGTCGATAGCGTTCGAACTCCCGGCCGCCGAGTTAGGTCTCAGCCAGTTCGGATACAGCCTGGGGGACGAGGGAATCTCTGAAACAGCGTACGCGACGGCAGTCTGGGCGATGACGCTCGGCGGGACTGGCTGGCTGCTCGTCTCGGCGTTCGGAACGCGGCACATGGAGATCGTCAGAACGAAGATCAGCAACGGCAACGAGAAACTCATCCCGGTTATCAGCGCTGCAGCGATGCTCGGAGCGTTTGCGTACTTCCTGAGCGGGGAAGTCACGGCCGGGACACCGGAGACTGGCGCCGTCGCCGTCGGTGGGCTCGCGATGCTCGCACTGTTGCACGTCGCCGACGAGCGAGACGTTCAGTGGGTCAGAGAGTGGGCGCTCGGTGTGGCGATGCTCGTTGGACTGCTGGCTGCTGTGGCGATCGAAGTAACCGTGGGGAGCTGGTGGTAGAATGGCGAGAAGTCAGGGCAAACAAGTCACCGAGTCTCGGGCAGCAGACAGCCGTGACGTGTATCAGGACAGCTTCGTTCCGTACGTCAACAAGTGGGGACGGAGAACGAACCTGCTCGCAGTTGCACTCTCACTGGGGCCGGCAGTGGCGCTGCTGGTCGTCTTCGATATCTTGCCGCCGACTGCGGCGATCGTCGGAGCGTTCGCCTCGGTCGCGGTCACGTTCGGCTGGGCCTGGTTCATCGAGCCGCTGTCGTATTACCCCGTGCTGGGTATCCCCGGGACGTACATGGCGTTCCTGTCCGGGAACATCTCGAACCTGCGCTTACCCTGTGCCGCAGCGGCACAGGAGGCGTCGGACGTCGAGACGGGGACACCGCAAGCGAGTATCATCTCGACAGTGGCCATCGCTGCTTCGATCTTCGTCAACACGGCGATGCTGGGTATCGGGGCCGTCACGCTCGTGTCCGCGTTCCAGGCACTTCCCGAACTGTGGCAGAACGCGCTCGAATCGTACCTGGTTCCGGCGGTCTTCGGTGCCATCTTCGCTCAGTTCGGGCGGGACTACCCGTCGGTTGCGGCGATCGGGTTCACGATCGCCCTGCTCATGACCGTGCTACTGGAGTTCGGATTCCTGGCCTTCCTCCCGAGCTATCCGCTGTACGCGGTGATCGTCGTCTCCGTCTTCGGTACGACGCTCATCGCTCGCTGGATGTGGCATCACGACATGCTATCACCCCCCGACGAGGACAGCGAATAACGTACCTACTAGAACTACGAACGAGAACACACGACAACTCACAGATGCCAACACGAACCCACCTCCCGACGAAGCGGGAACTCGTCGACCTCCGCCGTGAATTCCACGCTTTCCCAGAACCCGGATGGCGCGAGTTCTGGACCACGACCAGAATCGTCGAAGAACTCGAACGCCTGGGTGTCGACCGGATTCACGTCGGCGCGGAGGCACTCGACCCAGACGAGCGACTGGGCGTTCCGGACGAACAGGAACTATCCGCGTGGTACGAGCGAGCGGTCGCTCGCACGGACCGAACCGATATCCTCGAACAGCTCGCAGGCGGACACACTGGAGCTGTCGCAGTCGTCGAACGCGGTGACGGCCCAACTGTCGGGCTTCGCGTCGACATCGACGCGCTCCCGATCGCCGAGTCGTCCGACGAGGACCACAGGCCGGCTGCCGAGGGGTTCCGCTCGGAGAACGAGGGATACATGCACGCGTGCGGCCACGACGCACACGTTACGTTCGGACTGGGGACGCTCCAGGCGGTCGTCGAGAGCGACTTCACCGGAACGTTCAAGGTCTTCTTCCAGCCGTCCGAAGAACTCCTCGGTGGCGGCAAGGCGATGGCCAGCGGTTCGCACATCGACGACGTGGACTACCTGATCGGTGCTCACGTCGGGCTCGACAATCCGACTGGAACCGTGGTCGGGGGCATCGACGAAGCGCTCGCGTTCGCACGCTTCGACGTCACCTTCACCGGCGAGTCCGCGCACGCCGGATTGGCCCCCAACCAGGGCCGCAACGCAGTCCAGGCCCTCGTGGATGCGACGAGCAACATCTACGGCATCCCCCGTCACCAGGAGGGTGCCACGCGGGTGAACGTCGGCGAACTCAGGTCCGACAACGCCGCCAACGTCGTTGCCAGTGAAGCGACCGCGACAGTCGAAGTGCGCGGGGAGTCCGACGAACTGATGGAGTACATGCGGGACGCCGTCCACCGCCACGTCGACGCAGCGGCGGCCGCCCACGACTGCGAGGCCGGACTCTCGCTCATCGGGGAAGCGATCCGCGAGGACAGCGACGAAGAACTGGTTGGCCTCGTCGGCGAAATAGCGGACGAGGTCGACGGAGTGTCGTCAGTGCGCCGGCGTGATCGGTTAGGGGCCAGCGAGGACGCGACCTTCCTGATGCGCGCTGTCAAGGAGAACGGCGGGAAAGCGACGTACGTCGGCGTCGGCGGCGGTAATCCCAGCGGACATCACACGCCAACGTTCGATATCGACGAGGATTCCCTGCAGATCGGTGTGTCCCTCCTCTCAGACACCGCCCTCGCGATTCTATCATAGATATATCGAGCACTGGCTGTTCGGCTATACGTCACCGGAGCATCACAGGTTCGGCGGTAGACGCGACAACGGACGTAGATTCGACAGCTAAAAATCGTAGTGGTTGAACGTTCGTCACGGGGCTCCGACGTCGTCCACGTCCCCGGCTCAGTCAAACGTCAGCCCGTACCCCCAGGTCCGCAACTGCGCTTCGACCTCGTCGAGATGGTCGAGCCCGGCGAGGACGAGTGCCTCGCGAAGGTCGGTCAGCGAGACGTTGCCGTCGAACTGGTCTTCGAGGTCGTGGAGCGCGTCGCGCTCGGCGCGTTTCGTCTCGGACTGGAGAAACAGCGGGTAGCGGTCGCGGCCGTCCTGAACGCTATCGCGGCGGAGGGTATATGGAACCTGCATCGTCGTCTCGGCCGACGACGACCGGGTCGCATCGTCGGTCTGTGCCGTTTCCTGCCCGCTCTCGGGGCTGTCGACCTCGGCGTCGGTAGGGGTCGCATCGGACGAGGACTCCGATGCCCGGTCCGTGGTCGGTCCGGCCTCGGCGTCGTCCGAGACGTCCGCGTCCTCGGCGAACGGGTCCTCCCCTGCACCCTGTTTCATGCCCGTCACGCCGTCATCACCTCCTGGTCGACGTCGCCCGGTTCCGGCGGGTGGGGAGCCTCGATGCCGACCTGCTGTTCGAGGTAGCGCGCGAGGCGGTCGAACTGTGCGAGCGTGTCGACTTCGTAGTCCCGACGCTTCGAGCGATGGGACCGGACGTACTCGAACGCCGAACACTGCTGCATCCAGCAGCCCTCCATGAGCGAGGCTCGCTCGCCGATGACCTCGGGGACCGGGTAGTCGATCTCGTCGAGGATGGTCCGCTGGTCGCGTGTGTTCTTGAACCCGATCGGGACGGCGGCGAGCACGCCGACGTCGACGTCGAGTTGGGCTTCGAGCCCGGCGACCAGCGCCTCGAGCCCCTCGACCGCTGCACGACCCTTCGCCGAGGGTTCGAGGGGGATGACGAGCGACCGTGTCGCGTTGATCGCGTTGTAGAGGTGTGGCCCTTCCGTCGCGGGTGGGTCACAGATGAGGACGTCGTAGCGGTCGGGGACGCCGGCGTCTCGAAGGACGCGCAGGAGCTGGGCGTGCATGCCGAACGCCTCGCCCATCGCCTCCGCCTGGTCGCGTTCGCGCTGCAGGAAGTCGGCGAGGTCCGAGAGCATGTTGTGCTCCGGAACGATGTCGACGCCCTCGACGGTCCTGACGAGGTCGTCGAAGTCGCCGTTGGGCCGGCGAATCATGTGCCGGACGAGGGTGTCGACCGAGTCGGTACGGCGCTCGTCGACACCGAACAGCCGGGAGAGGTCGCCGTCCTGCGGGTCGAGCGGGACGACCAGCGGCTTCAATCCGGCGCGAGCGTGCGCGACGGCGAGGTTCGCGGCGGTCGTCGTCTTGCCGACCCCACCGGCCTCGGAGTACGTCGAGTATGCGAGCATACATGGATGTCTGAGTGAGTTGACTTCAATGTACGTCAGACAACCACCCCACGATGTAACATCATGGGCCCACTCAATGAACAATAGTAATGAACACACACAGTGAACACCATCAGTGAACAATATCTATGAACACTGATAATGAACAACAGTGGCGAACATAAGTAATAAACATCAGTAATGGGCATAGTTAACGTACGACGCTATTGGAGGTGTTTGCTGATTGAACCCCACTAATAGAGGTCATGGAGTCGGTGTACGGTGCGTTACAGGGGCGACCAGCAGCATCCGACAGCAGCGTCGACAGCGTCAGTTCGTGGAACTCACCGAAGGACCCGCGGCCGGGGTTTCGAACGCGGCGGCGAGCCGGGTCCGCATGAACTCACGACGGGTGCGTCGTGCGCGTTCGTCGGAGAGGTAGTTCTCGTGGACGACCGAGGCGTCCGAGGAGCCCTGCTCTGCTGCGATCTCCCCGATGCCATCGAGGACCTGGCCGAGCGCCGCCGTGTAGGCGTCGTACCAGAACCGACGACAGAGCTGGGGAGAGGGGCGTTCGCCGTCGATACGCTCGGGCAGGCCGGCGTCGTCTGCGAGCGCCCGAAACCACGCCCAGACGCGCTCTCGCCCGACGTGTCCGTTCGCCGCCGTCGACGACGGGAACAGGTAGCCGTTCCATCCCGCGTCCGCGGCCGGGGTCGTGGCCCCGTCGCCGGCGAGCAGGTCGTCGAGGCGCTCGTCGAAGACGTCGAGCCCGTACAGCAGGTTCACCTCTCCCGGTCCGTTCTTTCGCTCCTCGAATCGGAGGTACGGGCCGTCCTCGCCGTCGCGACGGACCTGAGAGACGTGTAGCGCCGCCACCTCGCTCGCCCGAAGTCCCCACCCGGCCAGCGCGACGACCAGGAGACGCTCCCGCGAGGAATCGGCGACCGACACGAGGGCCCGGACGTGGTCAGCGGTGAGTGCCGGCGGGTCGCTCGGTTCGACCTGCCACTTGAACTCCGAGTAGAGTCCCGTCGCGGGGTTCACTGCGGCCACCCGTCGCCCGACGAGGTGCTGATACCAGTCGTCGACCACGCCGCGGACTCGTCGTTTCGTCCGGGGGGCGTACCCCTCGTCGTTCAACTGGTCGAAGGCGGCGTAACAGGCGTCGACGGCGTCGTACACGGGTCGTTCCGAATCCCGGTGAACCGGCCGGAGCAGGTCATCGATCCCGTTCGCGCTCACGTAGGCCCGCACGTAGAGGTTCAATCGCTTCCGCATCGCGGCTATCGACGACTCGGCGAGGTCGTGTCGGTCGCGACGCCGGTCGAGGAAGCGTTCGAGCGCGATGACCGTCGCCTCGTCGCCGGTGGCCCAGTGGTACCCCTCGTCGACGTCGCCGGCGAGGTCCTCGGCCCAGAACGCACCGAACGAGCGGTCGTGGTGGCGTCGCAACGCCGCGAGGAACGCGCGGAGCCCTTCGTCGCGGAACCACCGATGCGTCGGCTTCTCCGTCTCCGGATCGTGCCCCGCAGCGGCGAACCGAGGGGCGATAGTGTCCCAGTACAGGTCGGCGAACGCTTCCCGGTCGAGCGTCGACCAGCGAACGTCCTCGAACGGATCGTCGGGAAGAAGCCCGTTCGTTGTCTGGGAGGAATCTGAGTCGGCCATATACTCGCTGTTCGACGGTCGTCCTCGTCACCTAATAACTCTGTGGGGGAAACGGACCCGAAGAGTCCGTTCGACCCACGGTCGTGCGCGGCGATACCGGTGTATTACGATGTATCGTATACCGCTATACAAATTCTGGTGAGTTCGGTCGTTCACAGTCTCGGAGGATGAGCTAGCTTTTGGGCGAATCTTCGTCGGTCCGTGGCCCTTTGTCGTATCGAACACCGACTTCGGGTGCTAACAGCGTTTTTGGCCAGCGCTCCCCTACGGGTACCTGCGATGTGCCACCACTTCGAACCCGTGGACGACCTGACCGACAAGGAGCGTGAGGAGCTCCTCGAGGAGCACGACCTGGAGGACCTCCGGACCGAACACTCCGAGGAGGAACTCGAAACGCTCGGCATCGCCTGAGGGTCCCGACGCTGAACAACATCCTCCCGGCCGTCTCGCCTCCGTCTACGAACAGTTCCTGTCGATAACCGTCGAGGTGATTGACTGCCTGGGGTTCGAGCCCCGCGGCGGTTCACGTCTGTTCGGAACCCCCGACGTGCGGTTCCGTGCCCGAGAAACGTTATTGAACCGAGCGCAGTCGACGGCCCCCATTATTTCGCCCTCTCAGAGTGATACGAACGGCAGTGTGGCGAGCGAGTCAGGCCCGTACGAGAGTGCCTCGCCCTGTCCCGTCCCCTCCGGCGTCACGAGGTCGATGACGTGCGGGGCGTTCACGACGGCGTCCTCGCGGGCGCCGCCGAAGACGAAACCTCCGGCGTCGACGTCCACGGCCCGGAACGCGCCAAAGTCGGCGGAGCCGACGAGCGGTAGCACCCGCCAGTCGGCGATATCGGAGTCGACGACGGACTTCGGAATCGAGAGCACCGCGGTGTTCGCCTCGGCGTCAACGAACGTCTCCGGTGCCCCGAGACCGTTGCCCTCGGCGTCGACGATGGTTCCGCCGCCGAAGCCGTCCGCACTGATACGGTGCTGCCACGGCTCCGCGAATCGCGCGGTGACGTCCAGGTCGCCGAGCTCGGACGTCCGTCCCGCGTCGCTCTTCGGATTCCGGAGGTAGACGACGAAGAAATGCGGCGAGAACTCCCCACCGAAGCCGGCATAGAGGTTCTCGACCTCGAAGGCGAATCGGTACTGTTCGTCGGACTCCAGCACGCGGAACGTGCGGAGGTCGAAGGCACCCTCCTCGAACGCCTCGTCGGTGGGATAGACGTACTCCCCCGGGCCGTCGTCGTCACCCTGTGGATCGGTGAACTCCGCGAGTACGTCCCCCGGTGCGATCGCGACAGTGTTCGCGGCGAGTTCCTCATCGGTCTCGGGGTCGCGCACGACGACATCGAACGTGCCGATGGTCGAGATCCGATATCCCAAGTCGACCATCTCGTCCGTCGCGTTCGGCGGCAGTCGGACGTTCGCGCGCGCCTCGCGCTCGCCATCGACGATGACCTCCACGTTCGTTCCGCCGATGAACGCGGCGTCGTTCGACCCGGTGGCCGTGACGAACGGCTCGCCGAGGTCGGCTTCGTCTGCGATCTCGACCGAGAGCTCCTGTTCCGGCCGCTCGTACCTGGTGAGCCTACCGATCTCACTGCCACGGGCCGGGCGTAGTCGCACCGCAGTCCCTCCGCTCGGAGCCATCGACGCGAGCAGCGTCGTGGTCGGAGCGACGACTGCCTCGTCGATCCGTACGCCCGTCGGGTCGGCGTCGACGCCCGCTCCGATCGCATCGGAGTATATTTCAGCGAGATACTTGGGACCGCTCCGGCCGTTTCCGTTCCCCTGCCCGCTTCCGCTGTTCCCCGACGCGTCGCCGGCGTTTCCGGGTACGAGGAACTCGAGGTCGACGTCGACGGCGCGGGCGTCGCCGTTCGTCATGACGCCGACGTACCACTCCTCGTTGGCACGGCGCGCGATTGCGAGGTACTCGCCGATCGCGGACCCGACGACGCGGGTCTCGTCCCAGCCGGCCGCAGGAACGTCCTCGATGAACTCGAACTCAGGCTTCGCATCGAAATTCTCGCGTTTGGGGACGTACCCCTCGTACTCGGCGGGGATCGGTGAGGGCTCGCCGGGTGGGGTCACCGCGACAGCGTTGAGGTTGAACCCGCCTACGTCGCCGGTGAACCCGTCGTCGCCGTCCTCGAAGTCGAGTTCGATCGCGATCTCGTTGTCACCGGCGTCGAGTTCGATCTCGGTCGTAAACACCTGCCAATCGTCCCAGTAGGCGGTGAACCCGGGGGCGATCGTCTCGGTCTCGTCGTTGACGCGCAGGGTGGCCCGCGGGCCGCCGGTGTCGATCACACGCCCCGCGTTTTCTTCGGGCGCGCTCGCATACCGGAGGTGGAGGTCGTACCTGCCCGCCGCGTCGACGTTGCGTACGACGAAAGTGACCGACGAGCCGCTCGACGCACGGTTGGGGTCGATGGCGACGTGGTTCGTGCCGAACGCGTCCCGCCACGTGTCGTCGGTGACGAACCCGTCGCGGTCACCGGCGGCGGCCTGAAGACCTTCGCCGACCTCGAAGGTCTCATCGACGTATGCCTCGATCCGGTCGGCGGCCATCTGGAGCCCGCTGAGATAGGTCGCGTACATCGCGAGCTGTTTGGCCACCGTCGTCTGTACCTGCCCGCCGCGGTCGTCGCCGAACGTGATGTCGAAAATCCCCGGCTGGTAGCTCACCGGGCCGGCGAGGTTGCGCGTGAACGGGAGGGTGACGTGGTGGCCCCGGCCGACGTTCGAGGCGAGCTGGCCGAACCCGTCGTACTCCTGTGCTTTGACGACCTCGCGGTTCGCGACGTTCGGGTATGTCCGGATCTCACCGGTCGGCTTGATCCCTTCGTGGATCTCCAGTAGCTGGCGCTTCGCGGCCGCTTCGCGGATCACCAGCCGATGGTGATTCACCGCGAGTTGGTTGTGCTGGTTATGGGTTGGCTCCGCACCGTCGCCATCGATCCCGAGACCGGGATCCGAAACGTAGCCGTTCTTAATCGAGTTGATCCCGGCGTCGTCGTATCCAGCGAACACGTCTGTCTCCAGAATCGCCGACTCATAGTTCGGAACGTTACCAGCGGTCTCGTTGTGGATCGTCATCTCCACCGGGGGAGACAGGGCGGCACCGTAGTCCGTCACCTCACGGACGTCGAAGTCAGGGTACGAGTCGTCGACGCCAAATTCGAAGCCGGTACCGTCGCCGGGGTAGGTGGCCCACCCCTGGTTCCACCCCTCGGCGAGTACGCTGTCGATCCCGTTCTCGCTCGCGAACCGCATGTATCGTTTCATTCGCTCGGTCCGTGCCCCGTGGATGTACGACGCGGGGTTCCCGGCCTCGTTCGCGATCTCGTCGTCCGACTTGTACTCCCAGTTGGCCGTTCCCGCGATCATCGTCCACCAGATGCCGACGTACTTTCGTGGCTCGATCCAGCTCGTGTCCGCCCCACCGCCCGCGGTCGGCAGCGCCGACTCGTCGAGTGGGTCAGCGAGCAGGGGGACGAGCTGCGACTCGATCAGTTCGCCGGGACGGTCGACGACCTGGATCGTCCGCCACGGCGTCACGGCGGGGAGTTCGAGGGAGGCCTTCGTGCCGTCGGGCAACGGTGTGAGCGCGGTGTCGAACGCGGTCCCCCCGTCCGAGTCGCGCGGTGCGAGCGTCGCAGCCGCGTAGTCGTCGAGGTTCGACTCGTGGACGCTCACGTAGGCGTCGCCCGCGTCGACCGTGAGCGGGGTGTGTACACCGGTTCGGAACGACGTAGAGGTGGGGCGTGTCTCTCGGGTCCCCCCCGGTATGTCCGAAAGTACGGTCCCTTCGTACTCTTGTTCGAACCGCGGGTTCGTCACCTCGTTTCTGATCCACCAGGCATCGTAGTCGTCGGCAAAGTCGACGCCGGTGTTCTCGGAGACGATGACCGCCCGGTCCGAGTTACTCGTGAACCCCTCGCCGAGGATGACCCGAAGTCCGATGCCATCGTCGAACACGCGGATCTGCAGGGTCGCGTTTCGGCGACCCTCTCCGCCGTCTGTGGCTCTGTCGTCGCTCTGCCCCGACCCATCCTCCGTCGCATCCGCGAGGCCGACACTGAGTGCATTGTAGTCCGCCGATACTTCGTCGAACGCTCCCCAGACGGGCGCCCACCTTTCGGTCAGCGTCTCGCGTTCGGCTCCCGTCACTGTCACCGAACCGTCAGAGTCCGTGGCACTCGCACCGAACGCAGGCTGATTCTGGAAGTCGAAGCCGAGTGCCGACGGGCCGACGTAGGTCGTTCCGTTCCGCACGATCTCGTAGGTCGGGACGCCGTCGCCGACGTCGACCGTGACCGTGATCGACCCGTCGGGTGATTCTACTGATTGGACCGGACCGTCTGCATCGTTGGCCACCGGCGCCGCGTCATCGGCCGATACGTCTCGCGAGTAGGCGGCCACAGCCACGACCGCCGCTACGCCCCCGAGGAAGGTTCGCCGCGTCGCTCCGTCGAAAGGTTGCTGTGATTGTTTCTCACGCATTTCCTCCTGTAGTTTATTTCTACAATATATGATGCTATTGTAACAAATTAAGGTAATTGGATTTCGAAACTACCGAATCCGTGGTTCCGACCGCGTCGAGACCGGTGTGCTAGACCGTTGAGTTCACAGATGACGCAAGACACCGGAACGCTCGAGGACGTCTTCGCGTACTGTGAGGCACGCGTCGACTGGCAGACACGCAACGCGGAGACCGATGAACTCGCCGAGACGGGCGAAGCGGCCGTCGATACCGGTGACAACGAGAACAGTGAGACGAACGTCACGACGAAGGTTCCTTGTGGAGAGGAGTGCGGCGGCTGTCCACATCCACCTCACAACGGTTTACTGCGTTCGGTTCCGCTCTCGTAAGCATGATTCATCCGACAGGTGCGAGCCGAAAGCGGGCCCGACGTCTCCGACATCGGTTCGCGCTTGTGTCGATGGGATGGAAGTGGCCGCGGTCTCGGCTACACTAGCATCGTTCCTCGATAGGGACGCTCATAGCGGCCTCGTGGGCCAGCGCAGAACCACCGGATTGAAGCGACTGGTCGTGAAACCCGGACACATACCCGACCACGTCGATGAGTGACCCAGACCAGCCGCCGACGCCGGACCACCTGACCGGTCTCCTTCAGCAAGGAGACCACGGGGAGACGGTCGCGTGTCTCGACCGACTCGGCGCGGCCGACACTGAGACTCGCAAGCGTGCGTTGCGGGCTATCCGGGCTATCGCCGAAGAGCCACCGCGCTCCTTCGAGGACCTCGCTGGCCCACTTTCGGCGTTCCTCACGGACGAGGACCGGGCGGTCAGGCTGACGACCGCGAAACTGTTCGTCACGCTTGCTCAGTCGGAGCCGGAAGCAGTCCGACCTGCTGTCGGCACGCTCGCCGAGCGGTTGGCCGACGACGAGGAGTTCTACTACGTCCGGGCGCGCTCTGCCGAAGCACTCGGCTACGTCGCGGGCGATTCGCCCGAGGACGTCACCGACCCGGAGACGCTGGCCGACCTTCGCGTTGGCCTCTCGTTCGACGAACCGGAGGTCAAAGAGAAACTCGCGAAAGCGCTGGCGTACGTCGCACTCGGCGATCCAGACCGACTCCGCCATCAGGTCGGCTCACTCGCCGAGCACCTCGACGACGAGGACGAACTCGTCCGGTATCACCTCTGCACGGCGCTGGTGGTCGTCGGCTGTGCGCACCCCGAGAAGTTAGCTGCCGCCGAGGAGCCGCTCCGTGCGCGACTGACCGACGAGAACCCGTACGTTCGGGGGCGGGGGGCGGAGGCATTCGGACTGCTCGCGGGCTCGGACACGGCAGTCGAGTCGAGTCCGGCGCTCGACGAGGGCGACGCCGAGGGCGAGGAGACGCCGTCGTTCCTGACCGAGCGCGTGCGGTTCTGTCGGCAGCGTCTGGTCGACGAGCCGTCTGGGTCCGCTCCTTCGGGGGTCGGCACGGTGGAGTCTGTTCGAACGGCAACCGACGACGTGGTTGAGGCGATGACCGCGCCCGACGGAGGCGAGTGTCCCCACTGTGGACTCGCGCGTCCGGATGGGTCCCCGCCGATGTGTCCTCGCTGTGGAGCGCCACGCTGAGGAAGTTTGGCTGCCCTAAATTTCGATACTGTTTTGTATATTTAGGCTCGCCTAAATCATATGGGAGGCGATTCCAGCGGTCACGAGGAACCGACGCGGCGTGACTACGTGAAGTACGGCGGGGCGCTCGTCGGCGGGGGACTGCTCGCGGGGTGTACCGGCGGCTCCGGTTCCGAACCCTCGTCGGAGTCGGGTGACAACGAGACCGGGGGCGGCACCTCCGACGACGGGAGCTACACGGTCGAGTTGTTCCCAGTGGGCGAGGTCGAGTTCGAGGAGGTCCCCGAGACGTGGACGGCGCTGACGACTGACGGCTGGTCGGACATGGCCGTCGCACTGGGCCAGGCCGAGGGGTGTCGGACACCGAACGTGCGCCTCGCGCTGTATCACGACGCCCTGGACGTCGAGGTGAACACCGACTGGCCGGCGTTCTGGGAGGAGAGCGGGGGTTCCTGGGCGATTCCGAAAGAGACGTTCTACGAGATCGATGCCGACCTTCACCTGATCGATCCGAACCGGCTGAAAAACTCGGACGACCACTGGAACGACGCCGACATCGAGGAGGTCGAGTCGAGAGTTGGTCCGTTCTTCTGCTGTTACAACCGGCGGACGACGACCGACTGGCAGAGAGACCTCGACTACCCGGAGAAGGCCCCGTCGATGCTGGAGGCCTTCGAGAGACTCGGGGACGTGTTCCAAGAGCAGGAACGCGCCGAGGCGTTGCTCGACGTGCACGACGAGATGCAGGCGGCACTCGACGACCGGATGGACGGCGTCGAACCGGCTTCCATCGGGCTGGTCAACGGGGGTTCCGAACCCGAGAAGGGGGCGTTCTACCCGCTCGACCTCTCCGACCCGGGCTACGAGATGAAGACCTACCGGGACCTGGGGGTGGAGGACGCCTTCGCCGACCTCCACGACGGGGAGTACGGCGGCGAGATCGACTACGAGGGGCTACTGGAGTACGATCCGACGGTGCTCGTCGTCCACTGGGGAATCATCAACACCGAGGACGGTCGCTTCGACCCCGATGCCTTCCACGAGCAGTACGTCGCGCCGATGGAGGAGCACGAGGTGGGGAGCGAACTGACCGCCGTCCAGGAAGGGAGCGTCTACCCGGGAGCCTACGGCGAACAGGGACCGATCGCCAACCTCTTCCAGACCGAACTCACGGGCCAGCAGCTCTATCCCGAACGGTTCGGTGAATTCGACCCGCAGGCGTACCCCGAGGTACCCGAGGAGTACCGGCTGTTCGACCGCGAAGAAGTCGCAGCCATCGTCAACGGGGACCGCTGAACAATGAGCGACGATACTACCACCGGGACGGCGGCACCGACACGCAGAGAGTACGTGAAGTACGGCGGGGCGGTCGTCGGCGGGGGCCTGTTCACCGGCTGCACCGGGGACGGTGGGTCGGAGCCAAATTCGACCGCGAACGACACCGAACCGGATTCGGAGACGACGACCGAGACGGACTCGTCGTACTCGGTGACGATGGAACCGGTCGGGACCGTGGCGTTCGAGGAGGTCCCCGAGACGTGGTTCCCGTACACGGCCGACTACGCCGACATGGGCGTCGCGCTGGGTCAGGCCGACGGCCTCCAGGCGACCGGAGTCACTGCCCGATTCGGGACACACCTGTACGAGGAACTGCCGGACGTTTCCGTCGAGACGGACGAGCTCACCGAGCTCTACGAGGACGGTACGGGAAAGGAGATCTTCTACGAGCTCGACGCCGACGTCCACGTCATCGACCCGAACTTCATGGTGAACCGGCTGGAGTGGAGCCAGGACGACGTCGACGAGGTCGACGACACCGCCGCGCCGTTCTTCGGAAACACGGGCTTCACGCAGGTCTACGACTGGCACGATTACCAGTACTACTCGCTGTACGAGGCCTTCGAGAAGCTCGCCGACGTGTTCCAAGAGCGCGAACGCTACGAGGCGTTCCGGCAGTACCACGACGAGGTCCTCGAAGACGTCCGGTCGCGTCTCCCCGAGGAGACGCCGGACATCGCGTTGCTCTACCCCTCCGACGTCCCGCCGGAGTCGTTCTACCCGTACCTCGTCGGTGACGGCTACGCGTCGAAACAGTGGAGAGACCTCCAGGTCGGCGATGCCCTCGCCCAGGAAGGCGTCGAGGACGCGCAGGTGAGCGGGGGCACCGTCGACTTCGAGACGCTGCTGGAGATCGACCCGGACGCACTCGCTATCCGACTGCAGGGCGAGATCACTCGGGAGTACTTCGAGGACGAAATCGTCTCACACTTGCAGGACCACGACGTAGCGAACGAACTCACCGCGGTGCAGAACGACCGCGTCATCTACGGCGGTCTGACGTACCAGGGCCCGATCATCCACCTCTTTCAGCTCGAACGGGCCGCTCAGGGGCTCTACCCAGGGGCGTTCGGCGACGAACAGTTGTTCGACCGAGAGCGGGTCGCGGACATCGTCAGCGGTGATCTCTAACTATGAGCACGACGGAAGTCTCCGGAGACAGCACCGAATACGACTACGATGTCGCGGTCGTCGGCGGCGGGCCAGCAGGCTGCTCGGCAGGCGTCTTTACCGCCCGGTACGGTCTCGACACGGTGATCTTCGACCGTGGCCGCTCCTCGATACAGCGGTGTGCGTACCTCGAGAACTACCTCGGCTTCCCGGCTGGCATCGACATCGAGACGCTATACGAGCTGATGCACGACCACGCCGAGGAGGCGGGCTGTGAGATTGTCCCCGACCTCGTCGAGTCGGTCGACCGGGCCGACGATGGCGACGGATTCGTCGTCGAGCCACAGGAGGGCGACGCCGTCACCGCGCGCCGAGTCGTCGCCGCGACGCGCTACGACGGCGAGTACATGCGCGGACTCGACGACGAGTCGGCGATGTTCGAAGCGTACGAGTACGACGGCGAGACACACGAGACCTTCGACGGCGAGTACGCCGACCACGACGGTACGACCCCGGTCGACGGACTGTACGTCGCCTCGCCATCGACGGAGGCCGACAGACAGGCGATCATGGCCGCCGGACGCGGGGCCCGCGTCGGGCTCCGCGTCGTCGAGGACGCCCGCGAGGAACACGGGTATCCCGAAACTGTCGTCGACCACTACGACTGGATGCGAGAGAAGTCCACGCTCGACGGGGAGTGGAGCGACCGTGACCGATGGCGCGAGTGGTTCGACGAGCAGGTCCCCGACGGTCACGACGTGGAGGGGGACCGTCGCGTCGAGTTACGCGAACGGGACATCGACCGGTCGTTCGAGACGTACCTCTCGGACGACGAAATCAAGCAGCGTGAAGTGCGAGGGCAGCAGCGCTTGCTCGACCACGTCGACGAGGACCGTATCCTCGACGCGGCGCGAGAGATCGAGGCCGAACGCAACCCGAAGGGGGTGAGTGACTGACGATGGCTGGAGAACCCGTCACCGACACCTCGACCACCTCGCGTCGTGAGCGCTGGTTCTCGTGGTTCGACGGCTCGCTGTTCACGCTCATCGTCGGCAGTCTCGCCGTCGTCGTAGGCGGCGGGCTCGTTCAGGTGAGCTTCGGCTCGTTTTCGATGAGTATCGTCGAGGCCTGGCAGGCCGTCTTCAACCCGCAGGTCATCTTCAACGCAGACGCGTGGGAGGCGTGGCTCCTCGGCGGGGAAGTCCCCGAGATGAACCAACGCAGTCTGATCGTCTGGAACATCCGCCTGCCGCGCGTGTTCGTCGGTGCGCTGGTCGGGATGAACCTCGCCGTTTCCGGAGCGATCTTCCAGGCGGTGACACGCAACGAGCTCGCCAGCCCGTTCATCCTCGGCGTCTCCTCCGGCGCCGGGCTCATGATCCTGCTGACGCTCGTCGTCTTCTCGGGACTCGCGGCGTTCCTGCCGATCATCGCCTCGGTCGGCGGCGCGGTCGCGTTCCTCATCGTCTACGCCATCGCCTGGAAGAACGGGACCTCGCCCGTCCGGCTGGTGCTGGCGGGCGTCATCGTCGGGACCGTCTTCGGAAGCCTCCAGACGGCGTTCTTCTTCTTCGCGGACGACATCGGCGTCGTCCAGTCCGCCATCGCGTGGACGACCGGCTCGCTCACCGGGACGGACTGGGAGCAGGTCCGGATGGCACTGCCGTGGACTGTCGTCGCGATGCTACTCGCGCTGATCAGCTCCCGGCAGTTGAACGTCCTGCTGCTCGGCGAACAAACCGCGAATTCGCTCGGGATGAGCGTCGAGAAGGTCCGGTTCGCGCTCTCGGGTGTGGCCGTGCTGGCGGCGGCCGCGAGCATCGCCGTCGCGGGAATCGTCGGCTTCGTCGGCCTGATCGTCCCGCACATGGTCCGCAACATCGTCGGGAGCGACTACAAGAAGCTCATCGTCGGCTGTCTGTTCGCCGGTCCTGCACTGATGGTCGCCGCCGACGTGGGCGCACGGCTCGGCATGGCCGTGGTCGCCGGCTCGGACGCACAGATCCCCGTCGGCATCGTCACGGGGCTGGTCGGCGGGCCGTACTTCCTCTATCTCATGCGCAAGCAGGAACAGATGGGTGAGATCTGATGAGCGAGCAACCGACCGATCCACGGACGAACGGCAGCAGTCCACCGAGCAGAGCCGACGAACAGTCCGACGGCGAAACCGACGGGCGCCTCGACGGCGAGGAGCTCGTCCTCTCGTACCCGAGCAGCGACGGGCCGATCATCGACGGCGAGTCGATCACGGCCAAACCGGGGGCCGTGACGGCGCTGATCGGCCCGAACGGTTCGGGCAAGAGCACGCTCCTGAAGGGCCTGGCCGATCAGCTCGCGCCCGACGCGGGCTCGGTGCTCGTCGACGGCCGAGCGATCGAGACCTTCGACAAGAAGGAGCTCGCTCGGACGATGGGCCTGCTCTCCCAGGAGAGCACCTCGCCGAACACCATCACCGTCGAGGACCTCGTCTACCACGGCCGCTACCCGCACCGCGGGTTCTTCGAGAGCGTCACCGACGAGGACGAACGCGCCGTCGAGCGCGCCATGGAACTGGCCGGCTGCACACACCTCCGCGACCGCGAGGTGGGCAGCCTCAGCGGCGGGCAGAAGCAACTCGCGTGGATCGCGATGGTGCTCGCACAGGACACCGACGTCCTCTTGCTCGACGAGCCGACGACGTTCCTGGATCTGCACCACCAGCTCGAAGTGATGGAGATCGTCGAGACGCTCCGGACGGAGAGTGAGATCACGGTCGTCGTCGTCCTCCACGACATCCAGCAGGCGGCGCGACTCGCCGACGAGATGGTCGCGCTCAAAGCGGGTTCGATCAAAGCGCGTGGGACGCCCGAGGAGGTCGTCACCGAGGAACTGCTCGCGGAGGTGTTCGAGATCGACGCCGAGGTCGACCAGACACCGCGCGGCCCGCGTATCGAGCCACTCAGGGCTCGTCACGACGACGACGAGGAGCGCGAGGAGCTGACAGAGCCGGTCGCGCACGCCGACGGCGGGGAGGGCTGATGGCCACCAGCGACGAGTTCGAGACGGAACTCGACGCCTACCGCGAGCGGGTCGAACACCCGCTGTGGCGACTGTTCCGCACGTACACGCCCGACCACGCGCTGTGGCTCGCGGTCGCGTTGGTCACGAGCGTGGTCGCGTACGGGACGGTACTGGTAACGCCCATCGTGCTGGGGACGACCATCGACGCGGTGTTCGCCGAGGAGAGCGCCTACGCGCTGCCGCTCGTGCCCGAGGCGTGGCTGCCGGACGAGCGGACGGCGCAGTTCTGGCTCTCGACGGTCGTCGTCGGTACTGCGTTGTTGGGCGGGGCAGTCATCCAGTGGGTGCGGGGCGTGGCGATCAACTACTTCGCCCACGGCGTGATGTACGCGATTCGGGTCGACGCCTACGAGAAGATGCAGCGCCTGGACATGACCTTCTTCGACAACAAGGAGACCGGCGAGGTCATGTCCATCCTCAACAACGACACCTCGAACCTCGAAGTCTTCTTCGACAACGCGCTCGGCGATTCGGTTCGGATCGGCGTCATCGTGGTCGGCGTGACCACCGCGTTGCTGTACACTAACGCACACCTCGCGTTGATCACGCTCGGGGCCGTTCCCTTGTTGGTCGGCTTCACGTGGTGGTTCATGCGCGTCATCGAGCCGCGCTATACGCGCCAGCGCCAGACCATCGGCGATCTCAACACCCGCATCGAGAACGGCCTCAGCGGCATCGAACTCGTCAAGACCACGAGTACGGAAGAGTACGAGAACGACCGCGTCCGGCAGGTGTCGAAAACCGTCTACGACGCTCACATGGACGTGCTGAGGCTGAGCTACTTCTACCGACCGGGGATGGAACTCATCACGGGCGCGGCGCTGCTCGCGACGTTCGTCCTCGGCGGACTGTGGGTGTTCTCGGGCCCGCCGCTGTTCTTCTCGGGCGAACTCACGACCGGCGACTTCGTCGTGTTCATGCTGCTCACCCAGCGGCTCAGTGGACCGATGTCGCAGCTGTCGAGCATCGTCGACTGGTACGAGAACGCGAAGGCGTCGGGCAAGCGCATCTGCGGGCTGATGGACGTGCCCGTCCGCATCGAGGACCGCCCGGACGCCACCTCGCTCGACGACGTCGAGGGGCGCGTCGTGTACGACGACGTGACCTTCGGCTACGACAGCGGTGAACCGGTGCTCGACGGGGTCGACATCGACGCCGACCCGGGCGAGACGGTCGCCATCGTCGGCCCGACGGGCGCGGGCAAGTCGACCGTCGCCAAACTGCTCCTGCGACTGTACGACGTGACAGAGGGCGCGGTCCAGGTCGACGGCCACGACGTGCGCGACGTTCGCCTCGCGGACCTGCGCTCCTCGATCGGCTACGTGAGTCAGGACACGTTCCTGTTCGACGGGACGGTCGCGGCGGACATCCGCTACGGGCGGTTCGACGCCGACCGAGGCGACGTCGTCGCCGCCGCGGAGGCCGCCGAGGCACACGGCTTCGTTCAGGGACTCTCGGAGGGGTACGACACCCGCGTCGGCGAGCGTGGCGTGAAGCTCTCGGGCGGCCAGCGCCAGCGCATCGCCATCGCCCGCACGGTGTTACAGGACCCCGAAATCCTCCTGCTCGACGAGGCGACCTCCGCGGTGGACACGGAGACGGAGTACCTGATTCAGCGGTCGCTGGACCGGCTGGCGGCCGACCGGACGACACTGGTCATCGCCCACCGGCTCTCGACGATCAAGGACGCCGATACCATCGTCGTGCTGGACGATGGCGAGGTGGTCGAACGCGGGAGTCACGAGGAGTTGCTGGCTGCGGACGGGCTGTACGCGAACCTCTGGGGTGTGCAGGCCGGCGAGGTCGAGTCACTGCCGGAGGGGTTTCTCGCCCGTGGCGCTGAGCGGCCGGCCGACCGACAGACCTGATAGGTGGCCGGCCGCTCGACCGGAACGACTATGTTGTTTTAGGCTAGCCTAAAACACATGGCAGACGACGCCACGGAACACGAGGCACCGACGCGCAGGGAGTACGTGAAGTACGGCGGGGCGCTCGTCGGCGGGGGACTGCTCGCGGGGTGTGTGGGACAGACTGAGTCAGGGAATCAGTCAGAACCAGCAGCGACGAACACGTCCGACGAATCCGAGGAGAAAGGCGAGTCGTATTCGGCAACGATCGAGCCCACCGGTCGGGTGGAGTTCGACGAACCGCCCGAGAGCGTGGTTCCCGCGCTCCAGTTCGGAGCCGACCTGATGGTCGCGCTCGGGCAGTGGGACCGCGTCGAGTGGATGGCGTTCAGACGGAACGTCGACGAGACGTTCTTCCGGATGGTGCCCGAACTCTCGTTCGATCTCGACGAGGTCGAGACGCTGAGCCCGGAGGGGACGCTCGACAAGGAGCTGTTCTACAGCGCCGATCCGGACCTGCTGGCGTTCGACCCGAACCTCTCGATGGCGTACGAGAACGGATTCGACGTCGACGACGTTCAGGAAGTTCAGGACAACGTCGCCCCGTGGTTCGGCAACCACAGCCGCCGGAAGCGTGGTGACTCGTGGTATCAGTGGCCCGAGGAAGAGGAGTACGGGTACGTCGGGATGTACGACCAGGTCGAGACGTACGCGCAGTTGTTCGGCGTCAAGGACCGCGCCGCCGCGCTCCGCGAGCTTCACGACGAACTGATCGAGTCGGTCCGGGCCGACCTGCCGTCGGAGAGTGACCGACCGACGATCGCGTTGCCCCACGCGCTCGCCCCCCGGGACGGGGAGATCTGGGTGTACAACCCCATCTCCTCGATACCCGAGGCGTACGGCAAGAAGCAGTACCGTGACTTGAACGTCAGAGACGCCTTTTCCGGCTGGTACGAGGGTGAGTCGTCCGTCACGACCGACGCGGAGGGGATGCTCGAAGCCGACCCGGACGTGATCTTCCTCCACTTCGGCGTCACGTTCTACAACGATTCGGCGTCCGAATGGTACGATTCCAGTGACGAGGATACGACGGTCGTGGAGCGCACGATGGAGACGTACCGCTCCGACGCGGTACTGTCGGAACTCACAGCCGTCCAGAACGACCGGCTCTACGTCGGCCACACCGGCCAACAGGGCCCCCTGACGAACCTGTTCCAGACCGAGATGCTCGCCAAACAGCTGTATCCGGACATCTACGGCGAGTTCCCCGGCCTGGACGACGACGGGACGTGGGAGATCCCGGAAGCGGAACGGCTGTTCGACCGCCAGCGGGTCGCGGACATCATCGACGGCGACATCTAACAGTGAGCGACAACGACACCAACACGACCGAGGCACCGACGCGGAGAGACTACATAAAGTACGGCGGGGCAGTCGTCGGTGGGGGACTGCTCGCGGGGTGTACGGACCGATCCGAGTCCGAGTCGACGCCCACCGAGACGGCCAATGCTACCGAGAACAGTAGCGATACCGGGGCTGAGTCGGACGGCGACGACGGATCGTACACCGTCGAGCTATCCCCGGTTGGCGAGGTCGCGTTCGACGGAGTACCCGAGACGGCCGCTTCCCTCCTCCATATCTGGGCAGATACGCTCGCCTCGTTCGGACAGGGTGAGCGCGTCATTGCAGTGAGGCCCGGGTACATCACGTCGCACTACGAGCGACTGCCGGGCGTCGAAGTCGACACTGCCGGCATCGACGAATCCGTATTCACCGACGACAAGGAACGCTTCTACGAACTCGATCCGGACGTGTTCCACGTCGACCCGTTCCCACTCACAGAGTGGGGAGAGTGGAACGAGGACGATATCACCGAGATAACCGATAGTGTCGCCCCGTTTTTCGCCAACGGCGGGAGCCGAACCTGGTCCGAATCGCAGTACCCGGTCGACGACGGCTACGAGTTTTACACGTTAGAAGAGTTGACGCAGAAGTTCGCTCAAGTGTACAAGGCCGAGGAGCAGGCAGCGGAACTCGTCGCTGTTCGAGAGGAGCTAGTGAGCGAAATCCAGTCGAACCTTCCGCCCGAGAGCGACCGTCCGTCCGTCGGTCATATTCTGTATTATAACGACGAGATATATCCGTATCTCACCAACCAATCCGGGTTCGGCAAAGCACACCTCACCCCACTCGGTGCGGAAGACGCGTTTGCGGATCTGGACAAGGTCTACTCCAAAAACGGTGGCACGCTAGATCTCGAAGGGCTGTTGGAACGCGATCCGGATGTGTTGATCAAGTTCATGGGTGTCTCCGCCTGGTTCGACGCATACGAAGAGGCGGTCGAGACGTTCGAGAACGACCCGGTTGGGCAGGAACTCACGGCCATCCAGAACGACCGGTTCTATCGAGGAGGGTCCTACGACCAGGGCATCCCGCTGAACCTGTTCCAGTTGGAGATGAGCGCCAAACAACTCTACCCCGACCAGTTCGGCGAGTGGCCCGGATTCGACGAAGAGGGCGTGCTGCCGGCGATTCCCGAGGACGAACGGCTGTTCGACCGCCAGCGGGTGGCCGATATCATCAACGGGAACATCTGAACGCGACCGGTACGGAACTCGATACGGCGATATTCGACCACGGCCGCCCCTCGGCGCGGCGCGGGACGTCGAGGCCGAGCGTCGACCGACCGAGGTAAACGACGGATCGTAACTGGACTCGAGTCGCAGCGGGACCAGTCCGCATCGACGGAGGGGACGGACGGAGGTCACGTTCGATAGCCTCCGCGACGCTATCGGGTGCGTCGGCCAGGCCACGCACGTTCCAGTTCGACGGCACGGTCGCGGAGAACGGCCGTGCACGGGCGGTTCGACGCGGATGGCGAGGAGGTTTGCGAGAGCGGCGGAGCGCACGAGTTCATCGAGAAGGTCTCCGATGGGAGTCACGGCGGAGAACTCGTTTTAGGCTGCCCGAAAAACCGGAACGACTATGTTGTTTTAGGCTAGCCTAAAACACATGGCAGACGACGCCACGGAACACGGGGCACCGACGCGCAGGGAGTACGTGAAGTACGGCGGGGCAGTCGTCGGTGGGGGACTGCTCGCGGGGTGTGTGGGGCAGTCCGACGGCGGGGACACACCCGAGGCCACGAGCAACGAGACGGAGGCGGAGACCGAGACCACGACCGAGGACACCAGTTACGAGGCGTGCATAGAGCCAGTCGGGTGCCAGACGTTCGAGGAGGTACCCGAGACGTATCTCGTGTACAACGGCGGCTGGGCCGATATGGCGTTCGCACTTGGTCAGCGCGACGGGTTCATCACCGCGGGCAACATGATTCCAGCCTTCCTTTTCGAGCCGTTCGATCTGGACGTCCCAGCCGAAGACGAGCTGCCGCCGTTACGCTCGGAAGGAAAGGGCTGGGACAAAGAACTGTTCTTCGAGTATGACCCCGACGTGATCCTGATGAGTTCCGAGTACATGCACGGGGTCGGCTGGTACGACAACTGGGACGAATCCGACACCGAAGAGATCGCCGACGAAGTCGCCCCGTTCTTCGGGAACAACATGCGTCGACGCCGAGAGTTCCACGACCACGAACTCTACTCGCTCTACGAGGGACTCGAGCGGTTGGCGGTTCTCTTCCAAGAGGAGGAACGGTACGAGGCGATGGCCGCCGTTCACGACGAGCTACAGTCGGAGATCCAGTCACGACTGCCACCCGAAGACGAACGACCTGAAGTCGCGCTCGTCAACGGCGGCTCGGAGCCGGCGAAAGGAACCTTCTATCCGATGAATACCCAGGACGAAGGCTACGAGATGAAACCCTACCGTGATCTGGATGTCGAATCGGCGTTCTCTGAGGACATCGTCGAAGGCGGGGAAGCCGACTACGAAACACTGCTCGAGGTCGACCCAGCGATTATTATGGTACACTGGGGGATCGGCAACACCGGCGACACTGATTCGTTCTCCGCAGAGGCGTTCCGCGAACAGTACGTCGCACCGATGGAAGACGACTCCGTTGGGAGCCAACTCACCGCGGTTCAGGAGGGCAACGTCTATCCCGGCCAGTACGGCGAACAGGGGCCGCTCGTGAATCTCCTACAGACGGAGATGGTCGCCCAGCAACTTTACCCCGAGGAGTTCGGCGCGTTCGCACCGGAAGAGTTCCCGGACGTGCCCGAGGACCGACGGTTGTTCGACCGCCAGCGCGTCAGAGACATCATCACCGGAGACATCTGAACGATGAGCGACGACGATAACAGCACGATTGAGGCACCGACGCGGCGTGACTACGTGAAGTACGGCGGGGCGGTCGTCGGCGGGGGGCTGCTCGCCGGCTGTGCGGGGCAGCCCGATTCCGGATCGACACCGTCTGAAAACGAATCGGAAGTGGAACAGGGGGGAGACGATTCGACCGAGGGGGAGACTTCGTACGAGGTGTGCATGGAACCAAACGGCTGTCACACGCTCGCGGAGATTCCGGAGACGTACGCCGTTTACGACCCTGCGGTTATCGGGATGATGATCGCGCTGGGGCAGGAAGACGGCGTGATCGCAGAGCAAGGCTCCGGATATCCAACCGAGTATCTCGAACAGTTGCCGGAAGTCTCGTTTGACGGGCGAAACCTCACCGCACTTATCGAAGACGGTGAATCGCCGGACAAAGAGCTGTTCTACGAGCTCGATGCCGACATCCACCTCATCGACCACTACACGGCACAGGGGTACTTCGAATTCAGCGAGGAGGATATCGCGGAACTGGAAGACAACGTCGGGCCGTTCCACGGCAGCTGGATGCGCCGTTCGGATTGGACCGACGACCACCCGTTTTACGACCTCTACGAGGGGTTAAACACGTTCGCCGAAGTGTTCCAGGCCGAGGAACGCGGACAGGCCTTCGAGGAATTCTACGACGAGATGGTTGCGGAGGTTACGTCGCAACTCCCGCCCGTCGAGGACCGCCCCTCCATGGGATACCTCACCACGTCGTTCGATGACAAGGAAGTCATCTATCTCAGACACGACGGCGATGGCTACCAGTACAAACCGTTTCAGGCGTTGGAAACCTACGAGCACGACGCGTTCGAGGGGTTGTACGGAGAGGGAGAAGCCCTCTCAGAGACGACGTATCGAGGGGATTTCGAGGTTCTGCTCGAAGCGGACCCTGACGTCGTGATTCATCACAATGCTATGGCTTCATTCCGAGACCCCGATACCGATTGGTTCGAGGACACCTTAGAGCCCCTGAAAAACGATCCCGTTGCTGGTGAGGTATCCGCCTATCAAAACGACAGGGCCTACCCGTGGCACGAAACGTATGCCGCGGGCCCGATCGTGATGATGTTCGAGACGGAACTGATCGCCAAATCCATCTATCCCGACGTCTTCGGCGAGCCGACGGGCCTCGAAGAGCCGCCGGAAGACGAGCAACTGTTCGACCGTCAACGGCTCGCAGACATCATCAACGGAGACCTCTGAGCGATGAGTGACCTCGAAACGGACGAACAGGCTTCCGAGTACGACCACGAGGTCGTCATCGTCGGCGGCGGCCCAGCCGGGTGTTCGGCGGGCGTGTTCACCGGTCGGGAAGGCCTCGATACCGTGGTGTTCGACCGCGGGAAGTCGTCGCTCGCCCGCTGTGCGTACCTCGAGAACTATCTCGGCTTTCCCGACGGGATCGACGTCCGGACGTTCTACGACCTGATACAGGATCACGCCGAAACCGCCGGCTGTGAGGTCGTTCCCGACATGGTCGAGTCGGTCGACCGACTCGACGGAACCCCGGGGTTCGTCGTCGACCTTCACGAGGGCGAACCGGTCACCGCTCGACGAGTCGTCGCTGCGACGCGGTACCACGAGGGCTACCTCGGTGGCCTGGCCGACGATGCGATTTTCGAGTCGGACGAGATCGGCAACCTCGATACCGAACTCGTCGACGACGACGGCACGACACCTCTCGACGGGCTCTACGTCGCCTCGCTGGGAGAGAAGATGAACATCCAGGCGGTGATCGCAGCGGGTCGTGGTGCGACGGTCGGTCGTCGGGTCGTCGCCGACGCCCGTCTCGACGACGGCTGGTGGGAAGCGACGGCGACCCGGACCGACTGGACCCAGCGGCGGGCCGAACTCGGCGAGGAGTTCGACGAGCGAGCGCCGTGGCTTGACTGGTTCGACGACGTCTACGCGGACGATGCGCCGGTCGAGACGGACTCGGACCGCTACCGGCGCGTCCGTGGACTGTGTACTGACGAAGGGATCGCGGCGCATATCACGAGAGGGGAGATCGAGGCGCGGACAGCCGTGGGGCACCAGGCGATCGCGAGCCACCTCGACGTCGACGCGGTCGACGAGACGGCCCTGCTCGACGCACTGGACGAGGAGACCGTCCGTGACTACGTCGAAGACCACGAAGAGATACCGAAAACCAACAACTGAACAATGAGTACTGAGTCCACGATACCACAGGACGTAACCGTCATCGGCGGCGGCGTCGCCGGCCTCTCGGCAGCCGTCTTCACGGCTCGCCACGGGCTGGACACGCTCGTCGTCGACGCGGGTGAGTCGATCCTCCAGCGGAACGCCCACCTCGAGAACTTCCCGGGCTTCCCCGCCGGCGTGAACGGCCAACAGCTGCTCGACCTTCTCGAAGAACAAGCGGCCGAGGCGGGCTGCGAGCAGGTGACCGCGACCGTCACGACCGTCGAAGAGACCGAGAACGGATTTGCCGTCGAGACCGACGACGGCGCCCGCTACCGCACGGAGTACGTCGTCGCGGCGACAAAGAACACGGTCGGCTATCTAGAGGACGTCGACGGCGTCGGGGTCATCGACCGCGGGAAGGCGTACGTCGACACCGACGAACGCGGTCGCACTGGCGTCGACGGGCTGTACGCCGCCGGTCGGCTTGCGGAGAAGCCCCACCAGGCCGCGGTCTGCGCCGGCCACGGCGCGGAGGTCGGGGTGACGATCCTCGAGGACGACGACCGGCCGTTCTACCACGACTGGGTCGCCCCCGAGGGCTACTTCACCGATCGCGGCCGCGACCTCCCGCCCGGCTGTGCGGAGATCGACGAGACCGGGCGCACGGACCGCGAAGCGCGCTCCCTCGACGTGATGCGGAGTCGCTTCACGGAACCACACCCGGATGAGCAGGAAACGCATCCGAGCCTCAGGGAGTAACAGATCGACCGCCCACATGGACCCGTCCATTCGCGCCGACCAGCCGATGACGGTCCGGAGATAACGTCCCAGCTATGACCGAACGAAACGCTACGGAATCCACGACACCGGCACGGAATCGACTGAAGACCGCTGCGAGCGCCCGCTGGAACGACGAGCGGAGCGCCGAAATGTGGGGCCGGTACGCCGACGACGTCACGCAGCACGATGACCGTCAGGCGTGGGAAGCCATCATTACCGACGTTGTCGGCGAGGAGCCCCAGCAAGTGCTCGACGTCGGGACCGGAGCGGGGTTTCTCGCCGGCTTGTACGCCGGGGTGGGCCACGACGTCGTCGGCTGTGATTTCTCGGAGTCGATGCTCGATCAGGCGCGTGAACGGGCCGCCCGTGACGGATTCGAAGCGACCTTCACCGCAGGCGACGCGGAGGCGCTCCCCTTCGAGGACGCGTCTTTCGATGTCGTGACGAACCGTGTACTGATCTGGTCGCTCGCGCATCCCGGCGTGGCCGTTCGGGAGTGGCACCGGGTGCTTCGGCCCGGAGGCCAAGTCGTCCTCTTCGGTAATCACCCCGAAGATCCGACACGCAGCGTAGGTGAGCGAGCCATTCGACGACTGTACGGACTCGCACTTCGCGTACGCCGCGATGGCGCTGCGACGAATCTCGATGACCGAACCCAGCGGGAGTGGAACGATGCGAAGACCGACCTGCCGTTCCGCCACGCACCGCCGTCGAAGATACAGGCGCTGTTCGACGCGGCCGGCTTCCACGAGACGCGTGTGCTCGACGTGGCCGAGGAGTTCGACCAGTGGCGGACGGTCGGTCCGTGGAACGAACGCGTCCCGTGGCACGTCGTCACCGGCCACAAACCTGACTAACAGGTACCGATGGTTGGAACAACGCTCGTCGAAATCCGCGACCACATCGAGACACTCGCCGGCGAGACTGGCGAGTACTACCTCGTCTGTGCCAGGTACGGCGACCGCCCCGTTCCAGCCGCTGGCCTCCGCTTCGAGCGCCGGGGTACTGCACGTGCGGCTGTGAAAGCGACAGAACAGTATCGGGCCGCACTCCGCCGGTACGACCCGCAACTGCCGTATTACGACGTTATCGTCTGTCAAGACACCCGGCCCCTCCCATCGACGAGCCGAGTGACAGACGTTACCCGAGAGACTGACAGGCGGACACTCTCTGAACCGGTCCTCGACACCGTACGTTCGACCCACACTCATCAGAACCTCATCGAGTTCTGTCACCGCGTGGCCGGCGCCGTTTTCGAGACACTCTCCGAGGGCGGATACGACAGCGTCGAGAGCGCCGTCATGGAAGCGTACTTCGAGCTCGCCGAAACCGTCGGCGATCCCGACGAACTCTGTGTCTGCTTACTCGAGAGCATGTCCGGCGAACTCGACGAGCGCCTCTCTCCCGCCGACCAGGCCGAAGTCCTCGCCGATGCTGCAACTCGACTCGAATCGCCCACCGACGACCACAACCCCCTCGACACGACGCTTGAGGCACTCGAGCAGCGGGGATTCATCGAGAGCTACGCGCGCTCGCCGTTCTCGGTCGACATCGACGGCGGTGTCGGGGCCGTCGTGGTGCAAATCGCCGGCTACGCTCTCTCGGCACGAAACGACCGCCTTCCCGTGCTGCCGGTGACCCTCGAACTCTGCCGCCACCACACGGAACACCCCCCACGATCCATCCAGGTGACCGCCGTAGACGGTGGCTGGCAACTCACGTTCGTCCTCGCGAACGCGGGAGAACAGAACGGCCTCGTGAGCGCGCCGATCGATAGGGGGGTGTGAGATGGCCGTCGACACTGACATCGAGCGAGCGCGAACCCGCGCTCAAACCGAGCAGGAGGCTGTCGAGGAGATGCTGGACGCCTACGAGACGTTCACCCGTCGGGTACGGAAGCTCCAGCCCGATCGGACACCGTCATCGGTCGCTGGCCTCACGACAGCCGGTGGAACCACCCACCTCTCCGCGGACGCGTCCAGTGCCGAAGGCTGTCGGCCCGTACGGACGGCGTTCGACGAGACGATTCGCCCCCACAGCGTCGCCTCCATCGACGAACCCGAACCCCTGCTGGAAACGATTCGCGAGGAGTTCACCGACGCGGTCGCCGTGGCACTCGCCCCGACGACGGAAGCCCCGTTCACCCCAGAACTCGAACAGATGGTCCTCGCCGAAGCGCGGTCCCGACTGGGGGAGCGACCGCGTTACAGAACGCACTCGAACGCGAGGAAGCACACCTCGACGATGCGACCGAAGCAGTCAGTGACAGTATCGAATGGGTCGTCGACGCGAACGAGACGCCGCTGACTGAACTCGGCTTCGACGCGCTGCGACGGCGCCACGAGACGCTGGCCAGCCATCGCGGCCGCTGTGAGATCGTGGCTCGCAACCGGCAGGAACTCCTCCAGAGGACGACGACCAGCGGCGTCGACGCCGGGGTCCGCCACCGGAATCTCATCCCGTCTCTGTATCAGGAGTTCCCGGTCGACCATCCGGTCCTGGCGACGGTCGCGACGCCCGATGAAACGTGTCGAGAGCGTCAACGAGCCGTACGAGACCATCTGGTCCGGAGGGTCTGACCGATGGGCGACGGGCCTCGTCGACGGCGTGCAGAGGCGTGGGACGAGACTGCGTCACCACTGACGGTGACGTACTCACTGACGGAGTGGGGAGTCGAACTCGCAGGAATCATCGCGCAGTTCGAAGCCCTCGAATCTCGGGATCCGTAGTGGAGTAGCACAACGACGAGAGCTAGCTGACCGACAGACGCCACATAGTCGTTCCGACTATTTCGAAATCGAATGTGAGACACGCGTCGAATCCATTCTCCGGGTTCGTGCGAACCACTGCTTCGGGGTTCTACTGGTACCTTCATCGTCTCCGCCCGCTCGTTCGTGAGTACTGCCTGTGCAGAGGCACCCACCGCAGAATTAGCCAGTCGACGACCGCCGTTCGGGGGAACACGCCCGACGACTGCAACGAGAGACCACGACGGGTGGTTCGGCGTTTGATATAACCGAACAACTAAACCGACAGCGAGGAATGCCATCGTATGGCATCCAGAAACGACGAATCGCCCCGGACATTGAAAACCATCGAACGAAGCGCTCGGATCCTCGATGTCCTCGAAGCGCTGGACGGTGCTGGCGTGACCGAGGTCGCCTCCCATTTGGATGTCTCGAAGAGTACCACGTATCAGTATCTGGCCACACTTCGACAGCAGCACCTCGTCGTCAAGGAGGACGACCAGTACAAACTCAGCCTGAAGTTCCTCCTGTCGGGGGAGTACGTCCGGAACCGGAATCGGCTGTACACGTACGGCAAGGGGGAAGTCAAGGCGCTCGCCGAGTCGACCGGCGAGTACGCGAACCTCTTCACCGAACAGCACGGCATGGGGATCAACCTGTACAAGGTTCGGGGGAGTGACGCCGTCGGCAGTGGGTACCAGACCGAGAAACTCCAGCGCCCGGACCACCTCCACTGCACCGCGACGGGCAAGGCCATCCTGGCTCACCTCCCCGAGGAACGCGTCGACGAAATCATCGACCAACACGGGCTCCCCGCCCAGACTGCCAACACGATCACCGATCGTGTCGAACTCAAAGACGAACTCGACGTCGTCCGCGACCAGGGGTTCGCGTACAACGACGAGGAGGAAGTCGAGGGACTCCGCGCTGTCGGTGCTGCAGTCATCGACCGCAACAGGAACGTCCTCGGGTCGCTGAGCGTCGCCGGTCCGACGAGCCGTCTGAAGGGCGAGCAGTTCGAAGACGACCTCCCGGAGACGGTGCTGAGCGCTGCGAACCTGATCGAAGTGAACGTCAACATGGCCACACACGGCGACGACGCACCCGACAGGAGTTGACGAGAGCCAACCCTCGAACCCCGGTGTTCACACACCGTTTCGAGACCCTCCAGCGGCCAACGGGACGTCGGGGGCGCTATCGGACGTCCCGAACCGGCCGCTACGTCTACGAGGGCGTTTCCAGCGGTCGAACAGTCAGCTCTCCGTGGTGTCTGTCGACCGCGGGTTGTCCGTCGACGCCGTCTGTACGGCCCCACCTGTCGACTGCCGGTGACCGGCCTCGCGCACCCGTATAGCGAGGGCAGTCGACGGCACGGTCTCACAGGAACGCGTCGTCCACCGGACCGACACGGGGAGAGGAGTGATAGGTGCTATTAAGTCGCTCGTGGCCGACGCTCGGATGACATGAGCGTACGGACTCTCGGGGACCTCAACGAACTCGACGACGACGCCTTCGTGGACGAGCTACGTGACGTGTACGAACACTCGCCGTGGGTGGCCGAGCGTGCCGCGTCGGCGCGGCCGTTCGAGACCGTCTCCGACCTCCACACGGAGATGGCACGAGTCGTCCGGGAGGCCGATGAGGCGGAACAGCTCGAACTCCTGCGGGCACACCCGGACCTGGGCGAGCGGACGGAGATGACCGACGCCTCGGAGGCGGAACAGTCGTCGGCGGGGCTGGACGAGCTCGGTCCCGAACAGTACGAGACGTTCCAGCGGCTGAACGAGCGGTACCAGCGTCGATTCGAGTTCCCGTTCATCATGGCCGTCAAAGGGGCCTCACCCGACGAGATCCAGGCGGCGATGGAGGCACGCGTCGAGAACGACGAGTCCACCGAGTTCCGGACCGCACTGGAGGAGGTCGATGAAATAGCGCGCCTCCGGCTCGACGACCGGTTTCGCGAGGCAGGCGACTCCTAGCGGTCTACAGTTAGGGCATCCCCCCCACCGGTGCACCGGACGACGTTCAGTACGTCGTCGATACAGTAGCGATGACGACGCGGTGCGGTGGGTCGCTCACTCGCGAGGGGCCGTGCGCGTGAGTGCCACGTCGGCACGGCCAGGGAGACCGCCGGCTGGTGGTCACACGACCCCGTACGAGGCAAACTATTTTGTACCGGGACCGGAATCCTTAGCTGGACGATGAGACCACATAGCATGCGGAGCGTGAGCCGATGTGCGTGGAGACGCCCAGAACACGCCGACCGCTCGGCGGGGGTTCGGTAACATGGCCGAGGGCCACTCCGCGGGCGAGCGGACGATGAACTACGGCAAAGAGCACGTCAACGTCTACCGGACGTACGCGACCCCGCTGGAGGGCGTTCGCGAGATTCCGGAGTCGGACTTCAGTGGCAAGCCGAACACGCTCTTCGGGATGGAGGTGCGCGCCCAGGTCGAGGGCGAGGAGTTCCTCCCCTCCTTCCGGGACGGCGACAACGCGAAGGTCGTGGCGACGGACTCGATGAAGAACTTCATCCTCCACCACGCCGGCGATTACGACGGCGCGACCGTCGAGGGCTTTCTCCACTACGTCGGCTCGGAGTTCCTCCGGACCTACGACCAGATGGAGTCGGTCCGGATGTCGGCCGACCAACTCGCGTTCGACGAGCGCCCCGTGCCCGACGGGGACGGTGGCTTCGAGCCGAGTGACCTCGTCTTCCGCGTGACCGACGACGAGTCCGCGTTCGGCGAGTTCTATCTCACCCGAGAGGACGGCGAGGTCGTCGTCGAGGAGCAACGAAGCGGCGTCACCGGCCTCGAACTCGTGAAGGTGAAGGACAACTCCTTCGTCGGCTACGTCCAAGACGAGTACACCACCCTTCCGGAACGGGAGAACCGGACGCTGTACATCAGCCTCGATATCTTCTGGACGTACGACGAACCCGAGGCGGCGCTGGGCGAGGACCCTGCGGCGTACGTGCCGGCGGAGCAGGTACGGGACATCGCCCAGGTGGTCTTCCACGAGCAGAACGTCAACTCGATTCAGGACCTCATCTACCAGGTCGGACTTCGGGTGCTCGAGCGGTTCCCGCAACTGTCCCGGGTGAGCTTCGAGGCCAACAACCGCACGTGGCTGAACGTCCGCGACGACATGGACGGCGACGCGAAGGTGCTGCGGGAACCGCCACGGCCGACCGGCTTCCAGCAGTTCTCGATGGACCGCAGCGACCTCGAGGAGAGCGGCGAGCGATGACAGCCGGCCTGACCACACACGTCCTCGACACGAGCCGCGAGGGACCGGCGGAGGGCGTCGAAGTGACGCTCTACCGCCTCGAGGACGACCACCGCGAGCGGGTCGCTGCGGCGACGACGAACCACGACGGGCGTGTCGACGAGCCGTTGCTCGACGCCGACGAGATGGAGACCGGGACCTTCGAACTCGTCTTCGACGTGGGGACCTACTACCGGGAGGGGCCCGCCGAGTCGTCGTTTCTCGACGAGGTACCGGTGCGGTTCCTGATCGACGACCCGACCGAACACTACCACGTCCCCCTGCTCCTCTCTCCGGGGGGATACACGACCTACCGCGGGAGCTGAACCGCGGCCGTACTCCTCGCCGACACCTCAGCCAGTACGTGACGACGGCCCGGGCAAGCCGCGTCGTCGCTGTGCTCGACGCTGTGGAAGGCGTGCGTGGTCCCCGTGACAGACCGGACGCCGTCGACGTCGGTCGGTCCGCGATGCGTCGCGTCACGCCTCCGCCAGACGCTGGAGGCCCGCCGTCAGGACCCGCGTCGCCGTCGTACAACTGCTCCAGTCCGTCCACTCGCGGGGGCTGTGCGAGAACCCGCCTCTGGACGGCGCGAACAGCATCCCGGCGTCGGTGACGTCCGAGACGTGCATCGTGTCGTGGCCGGCGCCGGAGTGCAGCGACAGCGAGGGGGCGTCGACGGTCGAAACCGCGTGTTCGAGGGCGGCGATACACCGGTCGCTCATCCGGCTCGGCGCGATATCGTACGGTCGCTCGAACGTGACGTCCACCCCTCGCTCGGTTTCGAGCCCCGCGAGGCGGTCGCGGACCCGCTCGACGATGCGCTCCATCGAGGCGTACCGCACGTCCCGGATGTCGACGCCGAGTTCCGCCCGTCCCGGCACGACGTTGATCGCGTTCGGCGAGACGTCGAGTTTCCCGACCGTCCCGACGACGGTGTCGCCGTGCTCGGCGAGAACGTCGTTCGCCGCCGCCTCTACCTCGAGGACGAGTTCGCTCGCAGCGGCCAACGCGTCCGTCCGCGCCGCCATCGTCGTCGACCCCGAGTGGTCGGCCTCCCCCACGATCTCGATCTCACAGCGAATCGTCCCCGCAATCGCGGAGACGATTCCGACGGCGGCGTTCGTCTCCTGGAGTCGCTCGGCCTGCTCGACGTGGAGTTCGAGCCACGCGTCCCACGCGCTCGCGTCCACGCGGTCGGTCCCACGAAACCCGATGTCGGTCAGCGCCGTCTCGAGCGTCACGCCGTCGTCGTCCTCGAGAGCGAGGGCCTCCTCGACCGACCGGTTCCCACTCGCCACCGACGAGCCGAGGAGACCGTTGGAGAACCGCCCCCCTTCCTCCTCGGTGAAGCAGACGACGTCTATCGGCCGTGCGAGGTCGCGGTCGGTGTCCTTGAGTGCCCTGACGGCTTCGAGCGCGCTGTAGACCCCCAGTACACCGTCGAAGATGCCGCCCTCGGGGACCGAGTCGAGGTGGCTGCCACACGCGACGGCCGGCGCGGTGGGGTCGGCGCCGCTGGACACCCAGCGGCCGACGACGTTCCCGACGGCGTCGATTCGCACGTCGAGACCGGCCGCCTCGAGTCGGTCGAGCAGGTACTGCCGTGCCTGCCGGTTCGCCTCCGTCCCGGTCAGCACCGTCCGACCGTGACCACGCTCGGCCGGGATGGCACCGAACTCCGCGTTCGTCGTGATGTCGTCGCGGAGACGCTCCTCGCTCACCGACCGGTGGGCGGACTCCGTGGTACTCATGATAGGCGAGTTGTAGCCCCCCGGATTTGAAGATACCGACGCACTGCCACGTCCGACTCGGAGCGGTCGGTCGCCTGAAACTCGTGAATCGGGAGGGAGACGGTGGGAGCGCGGAGTCGCGGTCCCTTACCGTTCTCTGACGACGATGCGTTTGGCACCGGTCTGGAGCGTCTCCTCCTCCAGTTCGGCGAGGTCCTCGCGTGACGCGTCCAGCGTCGCCACGTGGTTACCGGCGAGTTCACCCGCCGGGCTCTTGAAGCACGTCGGTCCACAGGGGACGAGGATCTCCTGTTCGTTGCGGTACCCCGGATAGAGCAGGATGTCGCCGCGCGAGGGGTACACCGTGTGGTTCTCGCGTGGGACCTCCGGGAGGTCGATCTCGTCGATGTTGACCCACGTCGCGTGACCGCTCCAGCGGACGTGCATCAACTCCGATTCGAGCGGCAGGAAGCCGCGAAGCGCCTCGACCGACCGCGGCGCTTCGTCCTCGAGCAGGTCGGCGACGTACACCTCTCCCTCGATGTCGAACTCTAGTTGGCTCACGCCACGACCAATAGGGGTCTGGAAAATAAAGGTTCTGTCGCGGTGCCGCTCCCGTTCTCGGTTCCGTTCCTCCGCCGTCCACCCTGTGGCACGCCGCCGGTACCTGAAACGCAGTGTCGCCCGGCGCGGTGCTAGCTACGGCGTCCAGTCGGGGCGCTCGCGCTCGACGTACTCGCCGTGGCCGGGGGGACCGACGATTTCGCCGTCGTCCGCGACGACGACACCACGGACGAGTGTCGTCTCGACTGCGCCTCGGACGGTCCGACCCTCGTAGAGCGAGTAGTCCGCGTTCGAGGCGTTGTCCGCCGCCGATATCGTGTACTCGACGTCCGGGTCGAAGATCACGATGTCCGCGTCCGTGCCCGGGTCGAGCGTCCCCTTCCCCGGGAGCCCGAACGTGGCCGCCGGGTGTCGGCTCATGAGGCGGGTGAGAAACTCGTACGACAGCCCCCGTTCGTTCACGGCCTCGTCGTGGAACACGGGCAGGCTCGTCTGCAGGCCGTTCGCCCCGAACGGGCCGTCCCACCACTCGCTTTCCTGCTTCGCCTCGCGCTTCTGTGCGACGTGGTCGGTGGAGACGACGCTCAGCACGCCGCGTTCGAGGTAGTCGAAGAGCGCGTCGGCGTCGGCGCTGCGTCGCAGTGGCGGGGCGATCCGCGGGAGGTTCCCCATCTCCTCGTGGAGGTCCCCGGTCAGCGTCGTGTAGTGCGTACACGTCTCGCCGCGGATCAGGCTCCCGTCCTCCTGGTGACGCGCCAGCGCATCGGCAGACTTGCGACAGGAGGTGTGGATCCCGTAGTACTTCGCTCCGTGCTGGCGAGCCATCCGTGCGAGGTCGTCGGCCGCCATGGCCTCCGCGTAGTCCGGCCGCGACTCGGGATAGCTACTCGCGCCGCGTCCCTCCGCTCGCAGTCTCTCGGTCACCGCCTCACAGACGGCGTCGTCCTCGGTGTGGCCGACCCCGACGGCGTCGAGCTCCGCGAGGCGCCGGAGGACGCGGTCGATGTACCCGTTCGAGAGGCCGAACTCGTAGGCCGTGTACATCTTGAACGAGGTGACGCCGGCGTCGACGACCGCCGCCAGTTCGTCGAAGAGGTCGGCGCCCTCCCTGAGGATGCCCCCGTGTAGCCCGTAGTCGATCACCGCGTCGGCGGCTCGCTCTCGTTTTCGTTCGATTCCCTCCACGAGCGTCCCCTCCTCGTCCCACGGACTTCCCTCGTCGGCGTACGCCTGCCAGGCGAAGTCGATCACCGTCGTCACCCCCCCGAGCGCCGCCGCCTTCGTCGCGGTCTCGTAACTATCGATAGAGACGTGGTCGTCGATGTGGACGTGCGGGTCGACGACGCCCGGCATGACGACCTTGCCCGTCGCATCGAGCGTCCGGTCGGCGTCCGGGAGGTGCCGTGGATCACCGAGTCCCACGATGGTTCCGTCGTCGATCGCGATCGCACCCTCGAACG